>DATFUQ010000203.1:0-8553 GCA_035260745.1 Lacunisphaera sp.
ATGCGCTGCCCGCCGCAGATCATGATTTCGCCCGGCAGGGTTTGGGCCATGGCCAGCGCGGCGGTGACACTGGCAGCCACCCGCACGCGTTCTGATGCGAGGGACTGGTTGCGGGTGATGACGACCGGCGAGCGACCGTCAGCCAGCACCTTGGGCCACGTCTCGAAACAGATGCGGCCGAGCAGGACAGTCTGGCCGGCGGTCTTGGCGTGAAACCACGCCTTGTCCTCGGGAATGTCGAACGGCAGCCGGCCGGCCCGGCCGATGACACGATTCTCGGCACAGGCGACGATGAGGTTGAGTGGTTTGGCCATTGCGGTGTTGCCTCCGTGTGACGAAGTCCAAGGCTCGGCCGCATGCGTAGCAAACTTCGTTTTCTGGCGGCGGCCCTCGTGTTTGGGACCGCCTTTTTTGTGTCCGCGCGGGCTGATGAGTTCGCCGCGCGCTATCAGGCCGTCACCGACGCCAAGGGCAAGACCCCCGAGCCGGCGCGGTTGCACGAGCTGTTCAAGGTGGACTGGGCCTACACCATTGATGTCGCCCCCGAGTTTGCGACCTACCTCGGGGTGCCCGGCTACGACACGAAGTGGACCGATCTCTCGCCCGCGGCCATCGCCGAGCGCCGGTCGCTGACCGGCCGGCCGCTGACGGTGCTGGCGACCATCGACCGCGCACCACTGTCGCCGGTGGACCAGGTCAACTACGACCTATTCAAACGCCAGGCGGAGGAGGCGCTCGAGGGCGCGCGTTTCCCGACCGAGTTCTACCAAATCACGCAGCTCAACGGCATCCAGCAGGACGCGGCGCAGCTTTTCAGCATGATGCCCAACCAGACGACGGCGCAGTTGGAGAACCAGCTGGCGCGGCTGCAAGCGCTGCCGGCCGTCGTCGACCAGGTGATCGCGCTGCTGGAGGAGGGCCTGAAGCGCGGCGTCACGCCGCCGCAAATCACGCTGCGCGACGTGGCGCAGCAGGTGCGCAACCAGATTCCCGAAGAGGCGTCCAAGAGCCCGCTGCTGCTGGGCTTCAACGACCTGCCGGCGACCGTGCCCGGCGAGCCGGGCATGCGGCTGCGGGCGGACGCGGCCAAGACCTACGCGGAAAAGGTGCGGCCGGCATTCCAGCGGCTGGAGGCGTTCATCACGACGAAATACCTGCCCGGCGCCCGCCAGACCATCGCGGCCACGGCGCTGCCGGACGGCGCGGCGTGGTATGCCTGGCGCATCAAGACCCAGACCTCCACCGACCTGACAGCGCAGCAGATCCATGAACTCGGCCTGGCCGAGGTGAAGCGCATCCGCGCCGAGATGGAAAAGATCAAGACGCAGACGGGCTTCAAGGGCACCATGCCGGAGTTCTTCACCTACCTGCAGACCGACCCGAAGTTTTTCTTCACCGACAAGGAGGAACTGATGCGCGCCTACCGCGACATCGCCAAGCGCGCCGACCCGCAGCTCATCAAGCTGTTCAAGACCCTGCCGCGGCTGCCCTACGGCGTGATCCCGGTGCCGGCCTATGCGGAGAAGTCGCAGACGACCGCTTACTACAATCCCGGCGCGGCAGACACCGGCCGGCCCGGCTATTTCTACGCGAACACCTACGCCCTGAACACCCGGCCGAAGTGGGAGATGCAGCCGCTGACCCTGCACGAGGCCGTGCCCGGGCATCACCTGCAGATCTCGCTCGCGCAGGAGATGGGCGACCTGCCGGATTTCCGGCGCTACGGCGGCTACACCGCGTTCGTCGAGGGGTGGGGGCTCTACTCCGAGAGCCTCGGCGAGGAGATGGGTTTCTACACCGATCCCTATGACAAGTTCGGCCAGCTCACCTACGAAATCTGGCGCGCGGTCCGGCTTGTGACCGACACGGGCATGCACGCGCTCGGCTGGTCGCGCGAGCAGGCGATCGAGTATTTCAAGGCGAACTCCAGCAAGTCGGAGCACGACATCGTGGTCGAAATCGACCGCTACATCGTGTGGCCCGGCCAGGCGCTGGCCTACAAGCTCGGCGAACTTAAGATCAAGGAGATGCGCGCCTACGCCACCAAGGAACTGGGCAAAAAATTCGACGTCCGACTCTTTCACGACGAGGTGCTCCGCAATGGAGCCGTGCCCCTAAGTGTGCTGGAGACACAGATTAAGGCGTGGGTGGTGGCGCAGAAAAAGGGCTGACCGGTCGCCGGCCGGTGCTTCCGGCATTGCCTGCCGGTGAGGAACCCCGTGTCATAAGCACCCTATGATTATTGGAGTCCCCAAGGAAATTAAGATTGGTGAAACCCGCGTTTCGATGACCCCCAGCCTGTGCCGCCGCGTGACCGCGCTGGGCGGCAAGGTGCTCGTCGAAAAGTCCGCCGGCAACAGCGCCGGTTTCACGGATGATGAATACAAGTCCGCCGACGCCACCCTCATGCCCTCGGCTGCGAAGGTCTGGAAAGGCGCCGACCTGATCTTGAAGGTCAAGGAGCCGCTCGACGCTGAATACGGCCTGCTCCAGCAGGGTCAGATACTCTTCACCTACCTGCACCTCGCCGCCGGCCCCGCGCTCGCCAAGGAACTCTGCCGGAAAGGCATCCTCGGCATCGCCTACGAGACCGTCGAGGGCGCCGACGGGCAGTTCCCACTGCTCAAGCCCATGTCGCAGATCGCCGGCCGGCTCTCGATCCAGATCGGCGCCTATTTCCTCCAGTCGCAGCTCGGCGGCTCCGGCATGCTGCTGGGCGGCATTCCCGGCACCATGCCCGGCCACGTTGTCGTGGTCGGCGCGGGCAATTCCGGCGCGCACGCCGTGCAGATGGCCGCCGGCATGGGTGCCCGCGTGACCGTGCTCGACCTCGACACGCGCAAGCTCGAGGCACTCGACACCGAGTATCGCGGCCGGATCGTCACCCTCATGTCCAATCCCGCCAACATCGAGCACGCTGTCGCCGACGCCGACCTGCTAATCGGGGCGGTGCTCATCCCGGCCGCCAAGGCGCCCATTGTGGTTTCCAAGAAGATGATCGCGCAAATGCGTCCGGGCAGCGTCATCTGCGACATCGCCATCGACCAGGGCGGTTGCATCGAGACGATCCGCGCGACCTCGCACCAGAAACCCACCTACAAGCAGCACGGTGTCATCCATTACGCGGTGCCCAACATGCCGGCGCTCGTCGGCCGCACTTCGACCATGGGCCTGACGCAGGCCACCGAGCCGTTCGTGGCCATGATGGTGCAGAAGGGCGTGGAGCGCGCACTGAGCGAGCACAAGGGTCTCGCCAAAGGCGTGAACACCCGCAACGGCCGCATCACCTACGACGCCGTCGCCAAAGCCGTCGGCTTCGATTCGTAAGCGGCGCCGACCTCCGCCGGTGTGTTCCAGTTCGCCACCCGCCAGCTTTCGGTGGCGGGTAGCGGCACGCTGACGAGCTGGCGCTCGGCGAGCAACACCTCGGCCAGTGCGTGCAGGGCGAGCGGCCCGGCATGCAGCCGGCGTGTCACTTCCGCCAGCGCGGCGCGCGGATAAATCGCCGCTAGCGGCTCAAAGTGGCCGTTGGCGTGCCGCACCATCGCGCCGCACCCGGGCCGGCAATAGCCGCGCAGCCAGCGGAACCAGCCGGCGTCGATTCGAGGCATGTCGGTGGCGAGCACCGCGAGCCACTCGGTTTCGCAGGCACCGAGCGCGGCGTGCAGGCCGGCCAGCGGCCCCGCACCAATCACGGTGTCGTGCCAGAGGGTAACCCCGGATGGCAGAACAAGCGGCGCCTGCTCGCGCTGGCGCACGATGCCGACGCGATTCGCACCCGCTTCGCGGAGCACGCGCATCTGACGCAACCAGAGCGGCTCGCCATCGAGCATCAGCAGGGCCTTGTCCTGGCCCATTCGTCGGGAGGCGCCGCCCGCCATGACAGCGCCGGTGAGTTCGTCGGGTTTCCATGGCGCGGTTCTCCGCAGCCAGCCGTCGGTCAGAATCCGGCAGCGCAGGCCGCCGCGGCCGCGCAGCCACGCCTCGGCGCCCGGACCGAGCGCCTCGTCCATCCAATAGCACGGGCGGCATTCCTCGGTGCCCTCGAGGACCACGCTCTGCAGGGTGAATTGCCGGCCGATCAGTTCATTCAGATCGCCGCCGCTGACCAGCAGGTTGCGGCGCAGCGCCGCCGGCGAAGCATGCGGCAGGTTCAAGGCGGCGCAGAGCTCCACGAACACTTTCGAGGAGAACAGCGTGACCTGCCCATTGAAATTTTCCTTGTGGTCGAAAAACCGGTCGCCCCGCAGCCCGCGACCAGCCACGCACTCGACGCACTCGATCTCCTCAATCGGACGCGGCACCGAGCCCAGTCCGTGCCGGCCAACATAGCTGTGCCCGGTGGAGACATAGATGTGCTGGAGCACAAGAGTGGTGGCGACGGGTGCGCTCATCGGTGGTGGGGTGTCACCGCCACGGCGCAGGCCTTGTAGCTCGGCTGGCGCGAATGCGGGTCGTAGGAGGGAAAGGTGAGCTTGTTCACGTCGGGAAAGTGCATCGGCATGAACACCTGGCCGGATTGCACGACCGTGGTCACGAAGGCGACCGCCTCTGCCGTCCCGCGCCGCGAGCGGACCGTCACACGGGCTCCGTCGACCACGCTGAACCGCGCGGCGTCGGTGGGGTTGATCTCGACATGCAGGACGGTGGGTGCGAGCTTGCGAAGGATCGCGCTCTTGTCGGTGCGCGAACCGGTGTGCCACTGCGCCGAGCTGCCGCGGCCGGTGAGCAGGATGAGGGGGTAATCCGCGTCGGGCGGCTCGGGCATCGGCCGTGGTTCGTCGAAATGGAATTCCGCCCGTCCATCCGCGGTGAAGAACTTGCCGTCGGCAAAAAGCCGGCGCTCATTGTCCGCAGTCGTCTGTCCTCCGGCCTCCGGGAAGGGCCACTGGATGCCGCCGCGCTCCTCGATGTGCGCATAGTCGCCGATACCGGAGAAATCACACGGCTGGCCGCGGGAAAGCTCCTTGAGGATCTGGAAAGCCGCCTCGGGCGAGCGCCACGCGCGGAACATCGCCCCGCAACCCCATGCTTCGGCCACGAGCTGGAAGATGGCGAAATCGCTCAGCGCCGCGCCAGGCGCGCGGGCCACCTTGCGGGTGACACCGAGCCGGCGCTCACTGTTGATGAACACGCCGTCCTTCTCGCCCCAGCCGGCGGCGGGCAGGACGAGGTCGGCCATCCGCGCCGTCTCGGTGGTGGCATACATGTCCTGCACCACGAGGAAATCCAGCCGGCGCCGGATGGCGGCGAAGCGGCCAGAGTTGATCCACGAGTGGGCGGTGTTGGTGGCGATAACCCACAGCCCGCGTATGTCGCCACGCTCGATGCCGTCGATGATCTCGTCGTAGGCCCAGCTCTGCTCCGCCGGGATGCGGGCCGGGTCGATCCCGAGGATGCCGGCCACGTGCGCGCGATGCGCGGCGTCGCCAAAGTCGTAGCCGCCGAGCAGCGACGTGGCGTTGCCAAACAGGCGCGAACCCATCGCATTGCACTGGCCGGTGATGGAATTGGCGCCGGTACCGGGCCGGCCGATGTTTCCGGTCATGAGCGCGAGATTGATGATGGCCTGGGCCGTGCGGGTCGCCTCGTGGCTCTGGTTGACGCCCATCGTCCACCAGAACGAAACACGCTCACCCCGAGCGATGCTTTCGGCGCAGCGGGTCAAATCGGCTGAGGGCACGCCGCTCTCGGCCGCGGTGCGCTCGAGGGTGAAGGCAGCGACAAATTGCTCGAACTCGGCAAAGCCTGTCGTGTGCGCCGCGAGGTAGTCGCGCTTCACGGCCCCGCGCTCGATCAGCAGCCGAGCGAGGCCGTAGAGCAGGGGAAGGTCGCTTTTCGGCCGCAGCGCCACGTGCTGCGTGGCGAGCATCGCCGTCTCGGTCTTGCGCGGGTCGATGACGATGATCGCGGGCGAGCGCCGGTTCATCATCACCCGCTGCCACATGATGGGGTGGGCGATGCAGGGGTTGGCGCCGATGAAGACCAGCACGTCGCTTTCCTCGAAATCAGCGTAGGTGAACGGCGGGGCGTCGAACCCGAATGACTGCTTGTAGGCGACGTGCGAGGTGGCCATGCACTGCCGGGTGTTGGAATCCACATGCAGCATGTTCATGCCAAACTTCGCCAGCGCGCCCAGCAGCGCCATCTCCTCCATCACGATCTGGCCGGTGCTGAGGAAGGCGAGGGCGTGCGGACCGTGCCGGCGCTGGACGCCCTGGAAATTCTCCACAAACGCCGCCATCGCGCGCTCCCACGTGACCGGCCTGAGCTTGCCGGTCGCCTTGTGCCGCAGCAGCGGCGACGTCGCGCGGTCGGGCGCGACCAGCGGCGTGAGCGCCTCCCAGCCCTTCGGGCAGGCCATACCGAGATTGACGGGGTAGTCGGGATCTGCCGTGAGGTTGATGGCCTCGCCCCGGGCGTTGAGGTGGATCTTCAGCGAGCAGCCGGTGCTGCAGAATCCGCAGATGGATTTTGCCGTGGCCGCAGGCGCAAGCCGGGCCGGCACGCGGCCGAGGCCAAAATCTCCGGGCCGCAGCACCAGCTCGCTGGTCATCGGGCCAGTGCGGGCATGGAGCAATTTGCTGACCTTGGCTTTCAAGTGCGGAGGACTCCCGGCATTTTCGGTGCGGCCACCGCCCGGAAAAACAGGTAACGTTCGGCGAGTTCGCCGGGAAAAGCAATCGCGAGCGCCAGCCAGGCAATGCCGGCGGGGACGGCATGGGTGGCCAGGGCGAAGGGCAGCAAGACGCCGCCGACCAAGCCAAGCAGCGCGCGCAAGCCGAAGACGGGGCGCAACGGCCCGGCGAGCAGGCGCGCGGTTTTGAGGGCGGGCGCAGGCGTGTCCTCCTCCTCCGCATGGTTGAGCGGCAGGGTGGCACGGAATTCAACGGCGAGTTTCACCCCGGTGGCGAGGATCAGGGCCAGCGCAATGGGGAAGGACGGCGCCACGGCGAGCGCGGTGGCGAGGCCCAGCACCAGGGCGCTGCCGAAGAAGCGCGGGGCGGTGTTGGCAAAGTGCCAGAATTCCCGGCGCGTGTCGGCGTAGATCATCACGGAGCAAAAAAGGCCGAGAACCCCGAGCAGCGCGCTGGCCGCGACGAGCGCCGGGTGGATGAGCGCCGCGGTCGCCAGCGCGAACCACGCGCCGAAGACCAGGGCTTCGCGGCTGAGCCAGCTTCGCCGCCAGCCGAGAAAAATGCGCCAGGCGCGCAACGGCTGGCCAAGGTGCAGGAAGCTGGCGGCGAGGCCAAGCGCGCCGGCCAGCCAGGCAATGTTGGTAATATAATACGTTACAACAGCGGACGACACCCCCGGGAGAGACGCGATGGCCTGGCAGCCGACGGCCAGGGGCAGGAGGGTGAGCATCACGACGAGCGGCCAGTGAGGGGGTTGCGGTCGAAGAACAGCCGCATCGGCGGCCACGAGATCCGAGGGGATCGGGCGCTGGCTGACGTAGCGCGTGGTGGGCAGGGTGTGGGCGGGATCAGGGGCGGCGGCGAGAAACTGGCTGGTGTCGGCGCGGGGCGAGGGCACCCCGCCCACAGTTATGGAGACCTTGACGATGGTGATGGCATGAGTGGGACACGCTTGAACACACGCCGGAGCCTCGCCCTCGGCCAACCGATTGTGGCACATGTCGCATTTGCGAACGATACCCAGCCGCTCACTGTATTTGGGCACGTCGTAGGGACACTTCAGCATGCAATATTGGCAACCGATACACTGGTCGTCGAGGTGCCGCACGATGCCGGTGACGGGATCCTTCTCGTAGGCGAGCACCGGGCAGCCGTTCAGGCAGCCGGGATCGGCACAATGGTGGCAGGCGGTGGTGACGGTCTGCTGGAAGGGCGCGGCATGGGAGCCGCCATGGACAAAGCCGACATCGCGCCAGGATTCGTTGTCCTCGAGGCCGTTGAGCGCGTGGCAGGCGACCACGCAGGCCTTGCAGCCGCTGCAGGAGTCCAGGTCCACCTCAAAGGCGTATTGCTCGCCGGGACCGGGTTGGGAGAGAGGGATCAGGTCGGAATGAATTTTCGGTTTCCGACCGCCGGCTTTCGATTGTTCAAACACCTGCGCGGCGCGCGTCACGGGAGTTTGCAGACGGCCCTGTTCGGCGAGCAGTTCGTCAACCAGGGCGAGCAGCGGGGGGCCTGGCCTGGGTGCTACCATTTTTTATAGCCGAGAAATTTGCCGTTCATCGTGAGCTTCACCCGGTCGCCCCTCGGATCGGGCACGCGCTCGATGTCCATGGTGAAGTCGATGGCGCTCATGATGCCGGGGCCGAATTTTTCCTCGATGAGCTCCTTCATGGTGCGGCCGTAAACGTAGATGATTTCCTGGAAACGGTAAGCGAGCGGTTCCTTGGGCACGGTGAGCGCGGCTTCGCCCTTGGTGGCGAATTCGGCCAGGGCGGCGGTGGCGGCCGGGGAAAGATCGAGGATTGTCTGCACCCACGAGGCTTCGTTGGCGCTCAGGGCGTTTTCCCCGAGGCAGGCGGAGGTGGTGTAAACCTCGGACAGACCGGCCGCGGCCGCGATGGCGGCCCAGGTG
>DATFUQ010000204.1:0-5977 GCA_035260745.1 Lacunisphaera sp.
TGCACGGCCTCGGCCAGCAGCATGGTCAGCACGGGGACGCGGTGGCAGTGCCCGCCGGTGTAGGGCGACTTCTCGTCGATGGCCTTGTTGAGCAGGCTGACGAAGGACTCAAAGAGGTTCTCGAGCTGGACGATGAGCTGCCGGTTGGTGAGCGCAACGGCCGCCTGCGAGGCGAGAGACTCGGCGAGGCGCTGGTCGGTCTCGCCGAACGGGACAATGACGCCCGTAGCGCGGTCCTTGGCGTTGATGAGCTGGAGGACGCCGATGATCTCGTCCTCGTGGTTCTTCATCGGCACCGTGAGGAAGGACTGCGAATGATAGCCCATATGGCGGTCGAAGGCCTTGGTACCGGAGAAGTCGAAGCCCTTCTCCTGGTAGGCGTCGGCGATGGCGACCGTGCGATCCCTCAGCACGGCGTAGGCGACGATCATCGAGGTGTTTTCGCGTCCGCGGGGATCGCGAAGCTGGATGGGCGGATAGGCGATCTTCACGCCGGTGGTGCCGCCCATGGCGATGCCCAGCGAATCGGTGCGGATGATCTCGAAGGTCAGCGTGTCCTTGCCGGCGGGGCGGCGGTAAAGCGTGCCGCCATCCGCGTTGGTGATTTTTTTGGCCGCGATGAGGATCTTCTCGAGCAGCCGGTCGAGGTCTTTCTCCTGCGAAAGCGCGATGCCGATCTGGTTGAGCTCCGCCAGACGGGGAATGAGGTCGTCCGTTGACTCGGGGCTGGCCGCGCTGTTCATCCGCCCAGTCTAGACGGACCCGGGGAGCCGATTCAATCCCGCTTACAGCCTGTTCGCCCGGAGGTCGCGCAGCGGGTAGTGCGTGCCGCGCCAGGTGATGCCGCCCGTCCAGAGCGTGACCACCATCGAGCGCAGCAGGATATAACTGAAGATCGCCATGCCGAGCGGCAGAAAGAGCCCGTGCCAGCGTCGCCCCCCGGCGAAGCGCGTCTGGTCCCACCCGAGCCAGAGCATGAGGGCCGCGCCGCCGGCATAGCACCACCAAGCCGGGCCGGTGGTCAGGAACAGTGCGCCGAGCGGCCAGAGGAAGAGCCCGGCCATGAGTGTCGCGCCGAAAGGCGGCACCCACAGCCGGTAGTCCGCGCCGGCGAAGGCGTTCTTGGTCAGCCCGCGGATGAGTTCGCTCACGGTGGCATACCACGCGACCGAGATCGCTCCGGCGCCGAGCACCATCTCGCTCCACCCGCCGGCCTTCATCAGCTTGCCGAGCTTGATGTCGTCGTCCGGGCGCAGGCGGATCGGCCCATGCCCGCCCAGTTTGCGGTAGGTCGCCGCGCGCACGAGGTTGAACGCGCCCACCCCGCCGTGCGCCGCGGTGCGCGGGTCGGGAATCCGCCACGGCCGGATGCCGAGGGTGAACGCAAAACTGAAGGCGTTGACGCAGATGCCGAGGAGGTGGCCGCGCTCATTCAGCTGCGGCACGGCGGCCAGGTGGTCCAGGTTCTGGGCCCGGGCGTAGGCGATGGCGCGCCGGAGCGTGTCCGGCGAAAAGTGAATGTCGGCGTCGGTGAACAGGATCCATTCGCCGGTGGCCTGCTGCGCGCCATGGTGCAGGGCGTGGTTCTTGCCGATCCAGCCCGGCGGCAGTTCGCGGACATGATCCACCTTCAGTCGCGGGTTGGCCGCGGCGAGCCGGTCCAGCACCGCCCCGGTGTCATCCTCGGAGCGATCGTCGACTGCGATCAGCTCGAAATCGGGATAATCGAGCGCCAGCATCGTGGGCACAGCGGCGCCGAGCGTCCGGCCCTCGTTGCGGGCGGCGAAGATGACCGACGCGCGCGGCCAGACCAGGGGCACGGGTGCTGTCAGTGTCGCAAGCCGCTTCAGCCGGCGGTTGCCGCGCATCACTTCCCAAGTAGCGCCGAGCCAGAAAAACAGCGGGAGGGCGGCCAGGACGGTCTGCCAGTCGTGCATCTCAGGCGACGAGGCTCTTGCCTTCGCTGCTGATCCGCTCGATGCGCACGCGGCGCGGCCGCTCGGCATTGGCCTCGAGGATAGTCAGCCGGTAATCGCCGGTGACCATCGTCTCGTCACGCTTGGGCACATGGCCGAAAAGCCGGATGGCCCACGTGGCCACGGTCTCGCGCGGCTGCCATTCGACCGGCCAGCCCGTCTCGGCCTGCAGCTCGCGCATGGTGAACGCGCCGCTGACGGTGATGGAGTGCTCGGTGCGCTTGAAAACCGGCCCGTGCTCGATGTCCAGCTCGTCGCGGATGTCGCCGACGATCTCCTCCAGCACGTCCTCGAAGGTGACGATGCCCGCCAGCGCCTTTTTCTCATCGAGCACCACGGCGAGATGGCTGCGCGCCGAGCGAAAGTCCTCGATCATGGTGTGCAGGGGCGTGCCCTGGTGGAATTCGACCGCGGGCCGCACGAGCGGCTCGAACGGCGTGTCGGGCCCAAGCGCCTGGATCTGCCAGAGCCACTCGCGCACCAGCAGCATGCCCTCGACCTTGTCGAGCGAGCCCGAGCAGACCGGGAAGCGGCTGTGGCCGCTCGTCTGCGCGATGCGGAGGTTCTCGGCCAGTGGCCTGTCCAGCCAGAGCGCCACGACCTGGTCGCGCGACCGCATGATCTGCTGGGCCGTCGTCTCCCGGGCGCGCAATGACTGCACCATGAGCTTGTTGATCAAGGCGTCGCCGGGATGCGCGTGCCGGGCGTGACTGAACACATATTCCAATTCGTCGGCACTGAAGGCGTGCTCCCCGGCGCCCGCCGGCTGCAGCCCGGCCCAGCGCAGGAGCAGGTTGGCCGTGGCGTTGAGGACCCAGATGAAGGGGTAGAGTGTGTAATAGAACACCACCAGCGGGGCCGAGGCCCACAGTGCGACACCCGTCGGCCGCTGGATGGCAAACGCCTTGGGTCCGAGCTCGCCAAACACGATATGGACAAAGGTGATGACCGTGAACGCCACGGCGAAGGCGATGGAGGAAACCGCCGCCGGATCGATGACGCCCAGCTTCGCGAGGACTGGCGCCAGCCGGTGGGCGAGGAACGGTTCACCCAGCCAGCCGAGCCCGAGGCTGGCAAGCGTCACGCCCAGCTGGGTCGCCGACAGGATCGCGCCGAGATGCTGGGAGGCCCACAGGGCCAGCCGGGCCCGCACACCGCCGGTCTTGAGCATCGGCCGCAGCTGGCTGGCCCGCACCTTTACCAGCGCGAACTCGGCGGCCACGAAAAAGCCGTTGGCGAGCACCAGCCCGACAATGAGGACCGCCTCCAGCGTTATGCCGAAAAAATCACTCATGAATGGCGAAAATTAGGGCCGCCCACCCGGCGGGCAAATCATTTGCCCCGCCCGGAAGTTAAACCCGCCCGCAGTAGGTGTTTAAAGCATCAAGCTTTCGGGTCGGCGGCGGCGGCGAAGGCCGCGGCTTTCTGGTCGTCGAATTCGCCCTCCCAGCGAGCGACCACCACGCTGGCGAGACAGTTGCCGAGGACGTTGACGGAGGTGCGCGCCATATCCAGCAGTGCGTCGACGCCGAGGATGAGAAAGGCGCCCGCGACCGGCAGCTTGAACGACTCCAGCGCCGCGACGAGCACCACAAACGACGCGCGCGGCACGGCCGCGACACCCTTCGAGGTCAGCATGAGGATCAGCATCATCGTGATTTGCTGGCCGATCCCAAAATGAATGCCGGTGGTGGCCTCCGCGGCCTGGGCCACGAAGACCGACGCGACCGCGAGGTGCAGCGTGGAGCCGTCGAGGTTGAACGAGTAGCCGGCGGGCAGCACGAAGCCGACGATGCCGCGCGGCACGCCGACTTTTTCCATGTTCTCGAAGGCCTTGGGCAGAGCCGCCTCGCTGTTTGCCGTCGCGAAGGCCAGCGTGAACGGCTCACGCACGGCCTTGATGAACGGTTTCAACGGCACCCGAGCCAGCCAGATCACCAAACCGAACACGAAGACCACGAAGATGACGAGCGCGGTGTAAAGGGTCAGCACCAGTTTGCCGAGGGTGAGAAGCGAGCCCAATCCTTGATGTCCGACGGTGACCGCGATGGCTGCACCGACGCCGAACGGGGCGAATTTCATGATGATACCGGCGAACTTGAACATCACGCTGGTCAGGCTGCCGCAAAACTCGAGCACGGGCCTGCCGGCGGCGCCGGCGGCGATGACCGCCATGGCAAAGAGCACCGCAAAGACCACCACTTGGAGCACGTCGTTGCGCGCCATGGCGTCCATCATACTCGTGGGGAACGCATGCAAAATGATTTCCACCAAGGTCAGAGGCTTGGCGAGGCCGGCCGTGGACTGCGTCGCGTCACTCACCAAGTTCACGCCAACGCCGGGTTTGAGTACATTCACGACGAACAGCCCGACGACGAGCGCAAGCGTGGTGACGATTTCAAAATAGATCAGCGCCTTCACGCCGATGCGGCGGGCTTTCTTCATGTCGCCGGTGCCGGCGAAGCCCTGCACGACGCTGGCGAAAATCAGCGGGGCGATCATCATCTTGATCAAGTGCAAGAAGATGTCGCGGATCAGCGCCATCCACGTGTCCCAGTTGGCGCGTCCCTCGGGTGCCATTTCGCTCATCCACCAGCCGAGCAGGACGCCCACCACGAGGCCCAGCATGATCTGTTGCGTCAGGGAGAACTGATACATGCGCGGCGTAGCGGCGGCGGGGGCAGGCATAAGGGAAGTCCGGCGAATCTACGTTTGCCTCGGTTTTGCGCGAGCAAGAACCGAGGACATTCGCCCCGGCGCAGAGCCAGCCGCAACGGGGCCCATGCTCGTCTGGCGAGTGAAAGTTGGGGGCGAGACGCCTCCCCTGTCGGTCGTAGCGGCGAACAAAATCACTTCCCCTGCAGCTCCATGCCCTCGACCATGCCGAGCAGTTGCTGGTATGCCTCGGTCTTCTCTCCGTCCGAAAGAATCTGCACCTCGATCATTACACCCGAACTCAGCCGGATCATCCCCATGGTGACCTGCTTGTAGTCGCCGGGCACGGGCTCCCGCCCGACCAGCTTCGGGTCGGTGAGTGTGAAGTAATAGCCGAAGCCCTGCTTGCAGTAGAATGATTTCACCGCGGGCGCGCTCTCCACGAACTGGCCCGACTCAATCATCTGCCGAGCGGCTTCCTCCACCTTCCGGGACAGCTTGGCCTTGGTGGGAAACTCGTCCGGTCCGCTCGCGGTAACATTCATCTCGCAGGCCGCGTTGACCTTTGGGCTCTTCGGCGTGAGCTGGATCTTGAGATCGCCCTGGTCATCGCCGTGGATATTCCATTCCCCGACCGGAAAGAGCTCCAGCCGGCCCTGCTCGCGGAGATTGAAGATCTCGGCCAACCCGGTCGCCGCCGGGAGCGAAATAACCAAAGCCGCCAGAAGAGCGCGCATGTCGGGACGCTAATGCGGCCAGTCCCCCAAGCGCGAGCACTCTTTGCCTCGGCTTCGTTTGCCGGACGACCCGGCCCGGACAAATCCCGGGCGTGCGCAGGACGATATCCGATATAACCCTGCTGGCGGAGAACACGAGGGCGCGTTGCCCCTCATATTTCATTGCGTGCTGTTGTCGCGCCGATGACGAACCGGGTGTTCAGGAGTATCTTCGCTCCAACCGAATGCGGATGCGACATGCGGTTGAGTAGCCTTGCGACTGCGGCCGCGCCAATGTCCTCGTTTGGCACCCGCACGGTCGTGAGAGGAGGCATCCCGTGTGGTGGCTCAATTCCGTCATATCCGGTTACAGAGCAGTCCTCAGGAACCCGAATCCCCCGGGCCTTGAGATCCTGCATCAACTGATACCCTTGGTGATCGGCCGCACAAACCCAAGCCGTGACGCCATCGCGCCGGATTTTCTCCACCACTTGGTCCGCTATCACACCGGGGGGCAGAAGCGGGGCGGACGCATGGACGTTGAAAGCCCAATCCTTGTTGAAATCCAATCCGTTGGCAAACAGCCCGGCGACGTAAGCTCCGAAGCGGCGGGTCTCCCACTGTCCATTG
>DATFUQ010000205.1:0-5598 GCA_035260745.1 Lacunisphaera sp.
GCCGGAGCGGGCGCGCAAATCCCGCCAAAGCACCCAGGCCCCGTAACCGGCGGCCGGCATCAGCCAAACGGCAAACGTGGCACTCTTGATCAGGGCCGCCGCGGTGCCCACGACGACGGTCAGGGCGAGCCACGACCAGCGCCGTTCGTCCATCGTGCGCACGAAGCCGAGGAGAAACCAGGCGCAGCACATCAGCTCCATGGATTCCATCAGGAAGGCCCGGGTATAATAGATATATACGGGACAGGTCAGAATCAGCGCGAGCACCAGCAGCCTCCGCGGCCGGGACAGCGCAAAACGTCCGAGCAGCAGGTAGACCGCCGGCAGCATCAGGTAAAAGCAGGTCAGCGAGACCGTGCGCGCCGCCATGAAATGGGGCAGTCCCGTCGCCCGGCTCAGGAGCACCACACTCCATTCGTAGATCGGCACCTCAAGGAGAATGGCGGCCCAGGGTTTACCCACAATCGGGGTCTCATAGAGCAGGGAAAAATTGTTCTGCTGGTCGATGTAGTAGGTGGTGATCGCCGTCTGGGCCTGCCGGAACTCGTGCCCGGACATGAACGATGCCTTCCAACTTATCGTGACACTGTAGAGATGAAAGAGAAACGCCGCGCAAAAAATCCATGTCAGGAACCGGTTCTCTTGTCGGGAGATTTGTGGACTGGACATGGCGCTTCAGAAAACCCCGGCGGTGTGGGGCGGCAACACTTATTCACCCGGAGTGATTCGACCGGCTTTGCCTTGGATGGAACCTCGACCCATGGCCGCGGCCCGCTCCCGCCGGGTGTTCCGACCACCGGCCCGCCGGGCAAGAGCCCACGCTTAACGTTGACTAGACCGCACGCCTTCGTGTGCCCTTGCTGCCCAGCGCATGCACGAGACACCCCATTGGCAGTTCGATATCGAGGTGCGGCCGGCGAACTGGCGTTTCCCCGCCGGCATCACCTGGCTCGCCGGCTGGCTGTGGTCGCCGGCAAACCGCCTCGCCACCGACCTCCGGGCCTGGGTGGACGGACGTTGTTTTCTCGCCAACTGGGGCCTGCCCAAGCCGGGTCTCGATGAGGTCTTCCTGAAACGGCCGGGGCCGCCCTACCTCGGCTTCACCCTGCTGCTCGAGCCGCATGCCGGCGCAACCATGCTGCGCCTCGAGGTCCGCGACCAGACCAACCAGTGGACGGAAATTTTCCGCACGGCCATCACGGTGGCCGAGGACGCGCCCGGCTGCCCGCCGTCCAGGACTTTTCCCGAGCTGCTGCCCGCTCTGCTCATTCCCCTGCTCCGGCTCGAGGGCCGCCGCCCGGCCGTGCCGCTGGCTGCCTTGGCCGACGAGATCATCTCGGGCGTATTGGCCGAACCGCGAAACGCGCTGCCCAGTCCCCCGTTTTTTGGCGCGCTGGAGGCCCCGCGCGATTTGGGCTGGATTCGCTACGGCCGGCTTTCGATCACCGGCTGGCTGGCACACCGCCAGCAGCGGATCACCCGCATCACCGCCATCGTGGACCCGTTGCAAGAAGGCACGCTCCTCTATGGCCTGAAGCGTACCGACGTGGACGGCGAATTCGCCGATCTGCCCGGCCGCGAAACGTCGGCCTTTGTCGGCCATGTGGATCTGCCGGCCGACACGACGGGGCCGGCCCTGCTCAAGGTTTTTGCGGAGCTGGACAATGGGGAGAAACACTTCGTGTTCGCGCAGCGTTTCACGCCGCGGGTGATTGCCGGGGCAGAAGCCCCGCTGCCGGCACTTTCATTTCGCCGGTTTATCCGGACCGCGTGGGCGCTGCGCGGGTCGGTCAAGCGCCACGGCCGGCCGTTGGGCGACTGGTCCGCATTGAAACCGGCCCTCACCGCCGCCTGGTCCGCTTACGCCGCCGAGGCCCCGGCCCGGGCCGGCCGCACCCGTCTCGCCGCGGAAGCCGCTCCCGGAAAGGACTCCTCGCGCCCGCTCCGCGTGCTTGTCGTCACGCATAACCTCAACTTCGAGGGCGCGCCCTGGTTCATCTTCGAGCTGGCGCGGCACCTGGCCCGTCAGCCGGGCATCAGCGTGCGGGTGGTCTCACCCCGGGACGGCCCGATGCGGGAAATTTTCCTCAAGGCCGGCATGGCCGTGGACGTGATTGATGTCGCGCCGGTCCTCCTCGCCCAGTCTCCGGCTGAATTTCAATCCCGCCTGACCGCCGCAACGTCCGCGATACCGTGGAGCACGCTCGACCTGGTGATCGCCAATACGATGGTGTCCTTCTGGGCGGTCCCTGCGGCCGCGCAGGCCGGCAAACCCGCCTTGCTCTACATCCATGAGAGCACGGCCATCCGCCGCTTCTTCGGGCCGGATATTTCGGCCGCGCTGTTCCCGGTGATCGAGGAGGCCTTCCGGCTGGCCAGCCGGGTCGTGTTCACGGCCGACTCTTCGCGCCGGGTGTTCGACCACCTCGGCGACCGGGGAAACTTCGCCTTGCTGCCCAGCTGGGTGGATGCCGGCCGGGTGGACGAGTTCGTCGCCGCGCACCCGCCCGCCGGCCTGCGACGCAAGCACGGGCTCGATCCCGATGCTGTCCTCGTCGTGAACATCGGCTCCGTATGCGAACGGAAAGGCCAGCACATCTTTATCCAGGCCATTGAGCTGTTGAAGAGCGAATTGAGCGCCACCTGGCCGGGCCAAAAAATCCAGTTCCTCATGGTCGGCGCCCGGCCCGGGCTTTTCCTGGAGACCCTCAAGGAGGAAGTCGCCCGGCTCGGCCTCGCCGAACTCGCGCGCTTCGTGCCGGAGACCGGCGAGATCTTTGATTTCTACCAGCTGGCTGATGTTTTTGTCTGCACCAGCTTCGAGGAATCCTTCCCCCGTGTGCTGCTCGAATCCGCCGCCTTCCGCCGGCTCATCGTCTCGACCAACGTCAACGGCATCGCCGAGATGATCGCGCCCGATGAGGCCTGGCTGACGCCTCCCGGCGACCGCTACCGTCTCGCCGAGGCCATCAAGCTCGCCCTCACCGCGCATTTCGCCGGCGATCGCAGCCGCGCCGAGAAGGCCCGGGTCTCGATCCTCCGCAAATATCACGAGGCCAATTCGCTTCCCCGGCATGCCCGCCTGGCCCGGGCCGTCGCCGCGCGGCGCGCCTGAAAATGCAAGAGTCCGCCCGCTGTTTTCATAATCTGGAATGGCCGGCCCCCGGTGCGCGGCTGGCCGGACCGGTCATCTGGCTCCGCGGCTGGGTCGTCGGCAAACCCGGCCATGACTGCATCGACCTGCGGGTGCGGCACCGGGGCCAGACCCACCTCGGCGTGCTCGGCCTGCCTCGCACCGATCTCGCCGCACATTTCAAGGCCCGCCGCCCGTGGCTGCCCGCCGAGTTCATCCTCGGGGTGCCCCTGCCCGACGGCCTGGCCACGCTCACGCTTGAGGTGATGGATGCCCACGGTGGCTGGCACGAGCTGTTGCCGTTTTCGCTGACGGTCGCGCTGGATGGCGTTCCGCCGCCGCGCGTCGAAGGCCGGCTGGAAACCCGCGCCGATGGCACCTGGACCGTACGCGACGCGCATCATCCTTTTCACGGCCACCTGGATGATCCCGGCCCCACGCCGTTGCTCAGGCACGGCCGCGCCCCCGTGTTTGGCTGGCTGCTCGATGAGACCAGGCCGCTCGCGGCCGTTCTCGCCACGACCGACACCCTGGTCTTCAATCATCTCGATCACGGCCGGACCGACGAGGCCCTGGCCGTGAAAGTGCCGCAGCATGCCGCCGCCCGGCACGCGCGCCTGCGGGGTGCGGTCGATTTTCCCGCGACCCTGATTCAGCCCGCCTGCCTGCGTGTTTATGCCGTGTCACCCGACGGCTCGGTCCACCTGTGTTTTGCGCAGCGCATCAGTCCAGCCCTGTCCGTTGTTTCGCCGGTGACGTCCGCCCCGGCCCCTTACCCTGCGATCATGCACCAATCGTTGCCCGAGCTGCCCTCCGGCCGGCCCCACCGCCTGTTGCTGGTGACCCGCAGCCTGCTGCCCAATGATGCCACGTTGCGTGCCCTCGATCTGGCGCGACACCTGACCTCAACCCATCGCTGGGCGGCCCGGCTCGTCAGCGCCGAGGACGGCCCGCTGCGGAGACAGTTTGAAGCGTGCGGCGTTGAATCCCTCGTGGTGGACCCCGGCCCGCTTTTTGCCGCCCGCGATCCTGCCGCGATGGATCATGCCCTGCACGATCTGGAGCGGCAGATCTGGTGGAAGCATCTGGATGCCGTCGCGGTGTTCGATCCGGTGTGCGGCTGGGCCATCACCCTGGCGCGGCGACAGGGGATTCCCGTGCTTTTCGACTGTGTGACCGCCGAGCCCCTTGAGCCGGACCCCACCGCCATCCCCGCCGTGCAGTCGCTGCTGCGCGAGGGCTGGCGCTCGGCCACCGGTTTATGCTTCAGCTCCGCCGCCGCTGCCCGTGCGCAGCACGGCCAACTCGGCGACCGTCCCGCCGAGATCATCGCGCACTGGCATTCGCCCGAGCTGCCGGCGCCAGAACCCGGCGGAGGTCCGCGCGTGGCGCTGGCCCCGCTGCGCACCGCCGACTGGCTGGCGCGGCATCATCCCGCGGTCGCCGCGCGCTGGATTTTTCGGCAAGGTCCGGCCGGCCGGATCGATGATGAGCGGCTCGCCCGGCAGGATGACACGTTCAATTCCCCGCGCCTGCAGCACACGGATGACTGGGCCGTGCACGGAGTCGGGCTCTGCCTCGGCCCGCTGTTCGCCCGCGGTCCGCTTCGCCCGGTGATAGATGCCGCGGCGGCCGGCATTCCCGTGGTGGCACCCCGGTTCGCCCTCACCGAGGAGATTTTCCAGGGCACCCGGATCCAGCTCGTGGATGAAGCCAATCCGCTCGCCCTCGCCCATGCCCTGCTGGCCTGGGAGGCGCTGCCGGCATCCTTCCAACGCGACGCCCCCGCCCTGCCGTTTCGAGCGCGTCACGACCCGGCGCGGCTGTTGCCGCAGTGGGAGCGATTGCTTGAAACGGTCGCCCGCGGGCACGGCTAACGGCTTGCGCCGCCCCGCCGGCTCTGCCTTGGTTCAATGACCGTCGCGTGAACGAAAACGACTCCTACATTTTTGAGGTCGAACTGCCCGCCACCTGGGTTTTTTCCGGCGAACCCACCTGGATCAGCGGCTGGTTCCTAGCCAAGACCGGGGCCGGCTTCAGCGACATTCGCGCGATCATCGGCGGTGTGGTCCACCTCGGCATTCTGGGCATGCCCCGGCCCGAGATTGAGCAACGGCACCGCGGCTGGGCCGGCCGGCCCCACGCCGGATTCGTGCTGCAGGTGCGGCCGCCCGTGGGGGCAAAGGAACTGCGGCTGGAATTGCTCGATGCCGGCGGTCACTGGGTCGAGTTCTGGCGCACCAAGATAAAGGTCCGGCAAGGGCCCCGGCCCGGCGGCCGGCTCAACACGGGCATTGTGCCCGACCAGTTGCGCAAGCTCCTGCAGGCCCGCCGCGCCGATCCCGCCGCTGACCTGGCTCCCTTGGCCCGGCGGCTCGCGCGCGAATCGGCCGTCGTGCCGCTGGACACGCTGCCCAACCCGCCGTTCTTCGGAGCACTGGAACGACCGCTCCTCACCGGCGGGT
>DATFUQ010000206.1:0-8032 GCA_035260745.1 Lacunisphaera sp.
GTTCAACCGCGAGCTCCGCCTGCTCAACAACTCCGGCATCGCCGGGCTCGTCTTCCAGAGCGGCAAGGGCATGATCATCCACGATCCCTACAAGGACAAGCGGTTCAACGACGAGATCGACCGCAAGACCGGCTTCATCACTAAGTCCATCCTCTGCGCGCCGATCAAGACCGCGCGCGGCGAGATCATCGGCGTCGTGCAGACCCTCAACAAGCGCACGGGCCACTTCAACGCCGGGGACCTCGACCTGCTCGAGGCGATGGCCACCCAGGCCTCCGTCGCGCTGCAAAGCTCGCAGTTCATCGAGAAGATGAAGAAGACGCGGCAGCAAGAGATGGAATTCCTCGACCTCGTGGCCGACATCACCAGCTCGCTCGACCTCTCCGTGCTCCTGCGCCGCGTCATGAGCGAGGCCACGCGCATGCTCAAGGCCGACCGCTCCACGCTTTTCCTCAATAACGAGAAGACGAGCGAGCTCTGGTCCGAGGTGGGCGAGGGCCTCAACGCCGTGCAGATCAAGCTGCCCAACACCGCGGGCATCGCCGGCGCCGTGTTCCAGTCGGGCAAGACCATCAACATCCCGCACGCCTACGCCGACCTGCGCTTCAACCCGGCCTTCGATAAAAAGACCGGCTATTTCACCCGCTCCATCCTCTGCGTGCCGGTCGTGAACAAGCACGGCAAGTGCATCGGCGTCACCCAGGCCCTCAACAAGCGCGGCGGCCCCTTCACCGCCGAGGACGAGGCGCGCCTCAAGGCCTTCACCGCCCAGGTCTCCATCGCCCTCGAGAACGCCAAGCTCTTCGACGACGTCCAGAACATGCGGAACTACAACCAGTCCATGCTGGAGAGCATGTCCAACGGCGTCATCACCCTCACGGACGACGGCCGCATCCACACCTGTAACGCCGCCGGCTACCGCATCCTCAAGGCCCGCGAGGCCGACGTGCTCGGCAAAACCACCGCCGAGTTCTTCACCGGCGCCAACGCCTGGCTCGTGCCGCGCCTGGCCGCGCTCGAGGTCGCCGGCGCCAAGGGCGACATCCTGATGGACGCCGAGATGGAGGCGCGCGGCGAAAAGCTCAGCGTCAACCTCGCGCTCCAGCCGCTCATCAGCCTCAAGGGCAAGCGCGCCGGCTCGCTCCTGATGATCGAGAACATCAGCAGCGAAAAGCGCATGAAGTCCACCATGGCGCGCTACATGGATCCCGGCCTCGCCGACCAGCTGCTCGCCGCCGGCGGTGAAGCGCTGGGCGGCCAGAGCGTCGAGGCCACGATGCTGTTCTCCGACATCCGCGCCTTCACCACGCTCACCGAGGAGCTCGGCGCCCAGGGCACCGTGGCGCTGCTCAACGAGTATTTCACGCTCATGGTGCAATGCATCACCGACGAGGGCGGCATGCTCGACAAATTCATCGGCGACGCGATGATGGCCGAGTTCGGCATCCCGGTGGCGCACGGCGACGACCCCGACCGGGCGATGCGCGCCGCGATCAAGATGATCACCGAGCTGCACGCGCTCAACCAGCGCCGCTCGGCTCGCGGTCAGAAGCCCATCCAGATGGGGGTTGGCCTCAACACCGACAAGGTGATCTCCGGCAACATCGGCTCGCCGAAGCGCATGGATTACACGGTGATTGGCGACGGCGTGAACCTCGCCTCGCGGCTGGAGAGCGCGTGCAAGGAATACTCCGCGCAAATCCTCTGCTCTGAATTCACCTACCGGAAGCTCAAGGGCACCTACCGCATGCGCGACATCGACCGGGTCATCGTCAAGGGCAAGACCGAGCCCATCGGGGTCTACGAGGTGCTCGACTTCCACACCGAGGAGACGTTTCCGAACATGCCGGAGGTCATCAACCAGTTCCGCGGCGGCCTTGGCTACTACCGCAATGGTGAGTTCGACCGCGCCATCAAGCAGTTCAACGAGGCACTCGCACTGCACCCCGGCGACAAGCTCAGCGTGACCTACATCCTGCGCTGTGAATACCTGCTGGCGCACCCGCCCGAGGGCGTCTGGGACGGCGTGTGGGTGATGAAGACCAAGTAGGGCCGGTCTTTGACCGGCCCGGTGGCGTTACCTGCCACAACCGCATGAAGAGTCATGCACTCGCGGCACACATGAAACTGTCGAAAGGCGAGCGTTCCAGGCTCGCCGAGCTGGCGGCGGACCTTTTGTAACTGATACAAGGGTGCCAGCTACTTTGACTGATAGGAAACTGGATTGTGATCTGCGGGAATGGGGTTCCGGTCCAGTCCATTATGGGGGCGACGGAGAAACGGTGGCGCATGGCGCCGCTTTAGCGTCCCACCGCCGCCAAGGCTACTGTTCCGGGTAGCCTATCTTCAGCATGGCGTTGGACTGGCCGTTTACCGTGTTTTTTTCCAGCCATTCCAGCGAGGCTTTGAACAGGATCAGGTGGTTCTTCTCCCACATCGCATTGTGCGACGAGCAGCCAAGATCAATCAGGACTTTCTGACTGCTGCCGATGTCGGCATAGAAATCATGCACCCGGTCGGGATTGACCTGCTTGTCGTTCACTCCGGTCACCATCAGCGTCGGTACGGTCATCCGGTTCACCATCGCGGTGGTCCAGCCCCAGATGGTCGGCTGTGGCGCGCGGCGCACGCCCGCGCCCCAGCGCGCACCCACGGGATCGGACTCCAGCATCGCCGACCACACCGACTGCGCCGCGTTCGAATCATATTGGCCTTCGCATGGCGCCTGGCGGTCCCAGTTAGCGGTGAACTCCGCATGGCTCTGGGTGTTGAACACCGCGCCCTGGACCGGCAGCGGCGGCGCTTCGGCTTTGGTGTTGCGGTTGTAGGCGGGCGCCAGCAGCACCAGCTTCGACACCTGATCCGGGTGCTGCGCCGCCCAGCCGCCGGCGCGCGGGCCGCCCAGCGACCAGCCGATAAGCGCGACGCGCTCGACATGGCGCAGCTTGCGGACATACGCCACCGCGGCGCTGATATCGTCCCAATCCGAGCTGATGTTGGTGAGCGCGCCGGGATAGGATTGCTTGCAGGACACAGGCACATCGAACTGCTTCTGCTGTTCCGGTGACAGGTTACAGAGATCGTTCATCACCGCGGGCCGCGTCGAGCGGCCATAGCCGGTCAGGTCCACCGCGAAGACGTCGTATCCGGCCGCCGCGAGATAGGCCATCCAACTGTAATCCTGATAGGGCACATCGAAGCTGACTTCGGCAGGCGTGCCCGCGCCATGAACGAACAGCACGACCTTATCGCCCGCGCCATGCTTCAGGACCGCCGCGGTGCCGCGCTCGCGCACATAGAGTTTGGCATCCTGTCCGGCGATGGCGGGGACAGTGGACTTGATCCCGACATAATGATCGGCGGTCAGAATTTTCGTGTCTTCGCCCCATGCGGGTGGAACGAACGCAGCCAGCAGCGCCAAGACGGCCCCGATTTGTGTCATGGCGTTTACTGATAGGAAACTGGATTGTGGTCTGCGGGGATGGAATTTAGGGGAAGGGGTAACTACTTGTTTGCCGACACGGGTAGTTCTTGGACACGAGGCCAGCGCGTCGCCTGTCGGCAAAATCCGGCTGATTATTGGTGCCGCAACCCCAGTTGTCATGCCCGCCAGGATGACAGTGCCATGTTCCGAGACAACCCATTGCTGCCCGAAACTCTCTGGTGCGTCGGACTGGCTATAATTGCTGGATCGATAACGCACGCGATGCCGCCCTACAACCTCACTCCTTCACCTCAACTTCGACAGGTTTCTCTTCCGCTTCGGCGGGTTCCTCATCGAGCAGGCTGGGCGCGCCCTTGCGCTGCGCCAGCCATTCCATGATGCCGGCGAAGAAGCCCGTGAACATCAGGTCGCCGAAGAGAGTGTTGCGGAAGAAAAACACGGTGGGCGGATACTCCGGGTGGCCGACCGTCAGCGCCTGCCACCAGCCCGCGAGCGTCTTGGCGTAGAAGGCGTCCGCGGCCCATGACTGCGTGTTCGTTACTATATAGAACACGATCGCGCCGAGCAGCGAGCCGTTGAGCAGGTTGAGCCAGGATTTGCGCCGGGCCACCCACGCGCCGAGGCCCAGCGCCAGGGCGAAGCAGGCCGAGCGGGCGACAAAGCCGCTCCAGGGCCAGTTGAAGCCGTAGACCCGTGCGTAGAAATTGTTAATGTAGATGTCCGACAGCCCGAGCGCGACAAACGGAATCAGCCACATCCAGCGATTGCGGAAATAGACCGCGCCGCAAAACGCGATGGCCATGACCGGCGAGAAATTCGACAGCCCCAGGTCCAGCGTTGGCAGCAGCCGGTAGAGCGTGGCCAGGACAATGAGGATGATCGCAGTGCGCATGGAGTAAGTGAGACCAAATATGGACTATGTGACAAGTGCTGTAGCGACTGTCTGTGACCGCCGTCGGCGGTCACAGAGCGCCGCTACAGATTTTCCGCCTCACGGGCGAGCAACCAGAGCAGGTCGGACAGGCGGTTGATGTATTGCAGCAGCACCGGCCGCACGGTCTTGCCATGGGCGCCGAGACCGACGAGCCGCCGCTCGGCGCGGCGGGCCGCGGTGCGCGCCAGGTCGAACGCCGCGGAGTGGACGTTGGCACCGGGCGTCGCCCAGCCGTCGAACTTCGGCTGGCGCGCTTCCACCAAGGCGACGGCGTCATCGAGCCGCGTGAGATCGGCCGCCCCGAGCTTCACAAATTTTGATTTCGCATAACGCTGGGTGTCGCCCTCGGCGCAGGAGATCTCGCCCATCAGCGCGACGAGTTCCTGCTGGATGCGCTCCAGTCCGCCGCGGTCGGCGCGCGCCGGCCCGGTGGCCTTGGCGAAGCCGAGTGCGGCGTTCAGCTCGTCGAGCGCGCCCACCGCCTCGACCTGCGGATGATCCTTGGACACGCGCTGGCCGTAGAGCAGGCCGGTGGTGCCGTCGTCACCCGTGCGGGTGGCGATGGAGCGGGGCGGGCGCGGGCGGGGCTTGGCCATGTCAGGATCTCTTGGCGAATTCCCGCGAGCGCTTCTGCAGTGCCTTCAGGGCCGGCTCCAACTCCGCCCGGACCGCCGCGTCCATGCGGTCGATGAAGAGCACGCCATTGAGGTGGTCGACCTCGTGCTGCACGCAGCGCGCAAGCAGGCCGTTGCACTCCAGGGTGTGCGCGTGGCCGGTGACATCCTTGAACTTGACGGTGATGAGGTCCGGCCGCGTCACATCGCCGCGAATCAGCGGAAACGACAGGCAGCCCTCCTCCAGCACGGTTTCCGGCCGGGGGACGGCGGTGACCTCCGGGTTGACGAGCACCAGCGGCATGAACAGCTCCAGGGGCGGATGGGTGCCGTCGTAGATCCAGTCAAACCGGGCTTCGCTGGGCCGCAGGTCGATGACGCAGACCTGGACCGCCTGGCCGACCTGCTGGGCGGCGAGCCCGATGCCCTCCGCGGCGTGCATGCTTTGCACCATCGCGTCCGCGAGCTCCCGCAGCGCCGCGTTGAACGCGGTGACTTTTGCGCCTTTTTTGCGCAGAATCGGATGGTTGAAGTGAACAATGGGCAGGGCCATGGGTCTGGGTAGCCTGCGCAGGGTATTTGTCCGTGCAAGGGTGCGGCAAATAAATTTGTTTCCGCCCGCCAAACTGTTATGACCCAACGCATGTCTCCGTCCGCTCCCGGTGCCCGCTCCGCCCTCTGGCAGCTCTGGCTGGTCTTGGGCGCGGGCCTGCTGCTGCTGGCCTGGCTGTTGCCGGTGAACGTGAAGTCGCTCAACACGGCGCTGTTGCGCGAGGCCGGGCGCGACACGCCCACCGTCTCGGGTTTTGGCCGCGAACTGCTCGAGCTGGACAAACCCGGCCCGGCGGCGCTCGTGCTTGAGGCGGCGCGCAAGGTGGGGGACCCCGGCGCCAGCGCGCTCGGCGTCATTTATGATTCCTTTGTCCAGAAACATCGCGATATGATGCCTTGGGGCGGCTGGGATGTCGCGCTTGAGCCCCTGCTGGTCGGGCGCAACGCCGCCTCGTCGGCCGACTCGCAGCCGGTGCTGGTCTTCATGGTGACCCAGCAGGCGCGCGACAACCTGCGCCGTTACCTCTCCGTCTCGCGGCTGCCCGGCGTGCAGACGCTGCTCAAGACCACCGAGCTGACCACGACGCAGCGCTTCGTGCCGGCCAACCGGCCCGGTGGACAGCCGCTCGATGCCGTCATCCTGCTCACCGCCTATCTCTGGCAGACGGAGCATCTGTCCGCCTCGCTGCAACGCGAAGTGCGTGCTTTGGCCGAGACCGCGGTGCAGACCGGGCAGATGGGCGAACTGGAGGATTTTTATCTCGATATCCTGACTCTCGGCAAACGGCTGAACTGGATCCAGCTGGCGGAATTGCTGCGCTCGACCGGCAGCCTGGGCACGGCCGGGCAATTCGCGCACCTGACCCGCGTGGCGCCCGAGCACCTGCCGGTCATCTATACGGCCGCGCTCATGACCAAGTCCGCCGACACCGTGGCGCACTATCTCATCGCCTTCGGCCAGCCCGGCGCGGAGCACCTGCAGCTGGCGCTGTCCTACGGCGAGGGGGCCGTCAAGCAGCTCGTCCTGCGCCAGGCGCCGGTCACGCACGGCGCGGGGCCGGAGTTTGAATTCGGCGCGGGCTTCACCCTGCGGCACCCGGAGCTCGCGCTGCTCGCCAAGTATGCGGCCTTCCTCGGCGGGATATTCCTGCTGCTGCGCTCGGTGGACACCCGGCTCTTTTTCTCGGTGGAGTCGGCGTTGCGCGGCGCGTTCCCCCGCATGGGCAGCGGCGTGATCGCCGCCCTGCTCACCTTCATCTTCTTCGTCTTCTCGGAACCGTTCCTGCTCAACGCCGCCCCGGTTTCCGACTACAAAATCAAACTCACCATTCCCGTGATCGGCACCCTCGCGGCGCCGGCCGCCACCGCTTCAACCACATCCAACAACATGGACATCTCCACCATCCTCACCATCACCGTCTTCGCCGCCATCCAGCTCGGCGTGTATGTCATCTGCCTCCTGAAGATCTCCGAGGTCTCCCGCCAGGCGGTGTCCGCCCCGACCAAGCTCAAGCTCATGGAGAACGAGGAGAACCTCTTTGACGGCGGCCTCTACATCGGCATTGCCGGCACGGCCACCGCGCTGGTGCTGCAGGTGCTCCACCTCATCGACGCCAACCTGCTCGCCGCCTATTCGTCCAATCTCTTCGGCATCGTCTGCGTCGCGCTGGTGAAAATCCGCCACGTCCGCCCCTACAAGCGCCAGCTCATCATGGAAATCCAGTCCGGCGCGACAGCTTAAGGAGCGCGCACCATGAACAAAACGCTGCTCCTGATCATGTGCGACTTCATGTTGCTCAATCTCCTGGCGCTCACGCGCTGGGAGAAGGCGGAGCCGTCGCACACCCAGCTCGAGACCGCCGCGCCGCGGTCCGCGGCCAACGCCCCGGCCATCAACGCCGACATGGTCGAACTCATGCGCGTGTCCCTCGAGGACGAGAAGGCCTCGCGCGAGCAGCTCGCCGCGCAGCTGTCCACCACCCAGGGCTCGCTCTCCGAGCGCGAGAAGAACTTCGCCGCGCTCCAGCAGCAGAAGGGGCAGCTCGAGAGCACGCTGACCGCCACGCAGGCGAGCACCCGCGAGCTGGAGCAGCGTTACACCGTGTCCGCCCAGGAAGCCTCGATGTCCAAGGAGCAGCTGGCCAAGCTGCAGCGCGAGCTCGAGGAGCGCCGCGCCGAGGCCGAGCGTCAGAAAGCCGAGCTCGCCCGCATGGAGCGGCAGAACGCCGAGGCCCGGCAGCGCATTGAAAATCTCAACATAAAGGTGGGGGTGGCCGAGCAGCAGGTCGGTTTGCTTACCCAGAACCTCACCGAGGCCAAGCAGCAGGTGGAGGTCGAGCGCCTGGAGCGCGTCAAGGTGCAGGAGCAAACCACCCAGTTGACGCAGGGCGTCGGCCAGCTCGCGGAGAAATCCGGCGAGCTCAGCCAGGAGATCCGGAGCAACCGCCCGATCAACACCAACCTGATCTTCGCCGAGTTCCTCGCCAA
>DATFUQ010000207.1:0-5652 GCA_035260745.1 Lacunisphaera sp.
TCCTCGCCGCCCTCGCCGGTGTTGGACTTGCCCCCGATGCGGTTCATCGCGATGGCGAGCGTCTCGTGCGCCTCCTTGGAGATGGAGCCGTAGGACATGGCGCCGGTCTTGAAGCGCTTGAGGATGCTCTCGATCGGCTCAACCTCGGAGAGCGGGATGGGCGTGGCGGGCTTGAAGTCGAGGAGGCTGCGGAGCGTGCAGAGGGATTTGCCCTGCTCGTTGATGAGCTTCGAGTAGGACTTGAAGGCCGCGTAGCTGCCGAGGCGCACGGCCTTTTGCAGGGCGTGGATGGCCTCGGGCGTGAAGAGGTGGGCCTCGCCGCCGGAGCGCCACTGGTAGATGCCGCCGACGGGGAGGACGTGGCCGTTGACCTGGCGGTCGGGGTAGGCGGCGCGGTGGCGGAGGAGGACTTCCTGCGCGATGACGTCGAGGCCGACGCCGCCGATGCGCGAGGCGGTCCAGGTGAAGTAGTGGTCGATGACGTCCTGCCGGAGGCCGAGCGCCTCGAAGACCTGGGCGCCGCGGTAGCTCTGGAGCGAGGAGATGCCCATCTTCGACATGACCTTGATGACGCCCTTCGAGGCGGCCTTGACGAAGTTCTTGCAGGCGGTCTTGTGGTCGATGTTCACCAGCGCGCCCTCGCGGATCATGTCGTCGATGGTCTCGAACGCGACGTAGGGGTTGATGGCGCTGATGCCATAGCCGATGAGCAAAGAGAAATGGTGGACCTCGCGGGCCTCGCCGGTCTCGAGCACGAGCGAGACGCGGGTGCGGAGGCCCTCGCGGATGAGGTAGTGGTGCAGGCCGGCGACGGCGAGCAGCGCGGGGATGGGCGCGAATTCCTTGTTCACGCCGCGGTCGCTGATGATGATGAGGTTGACCTCGTCCTCCTCGATCATGCGGCGGGCCATCATGGAGAGCTCCTCGAGGGACTTGGCCAGGCCCTTCTCGCCGCGGGCGACGCGGAAGAGCGTGGTGAGCGTGCCGATCTTGAGGGCGGGCAGCTGCATGAGGCGGATCTTCGCCATCTCCTCGTTGGTGAGGATGGGCCACTTCAGCTCGACGCGGCGGCAGGCGGTCGGGCCGGGATGCAGGAGGTTGCCCTCGGAGCCGAGGCGGGTCTCGGCGGAGGTGATGATCTCCTCGCGGATGCAGTCGATGGGCGGGTTGGTGACCTGCGCGAAGAGCTGCTTGAAATAATCGTAGAGGAGACGCGGCTTGTTCGAGAGCACGGCGAGGGCGGTGTCGTTGCCCATCGAGCCGACGGCCTCGACGCCGTCGCGGGCCATCGGGGCGAGGATGATGCGCTCGTCCTCGTGGGTGTAGCCGAAGGCGATCTGGCGCTGGAGGAGCGTCGGGTGGTCGGGCAGCGGCACATCCGGCGCGGCCGGCAGGTCCTCGAGGTAGACCAGGTGCTGCTTGAGCCATTCGCCGTAGGGGCGCTCGGTGGCGAGCTGCTGCTTGATCTCCTCGTCCTCGATGATGCGGCCCTGCGCGGTGTCGACGAGGAAGATGCGGCCGGGCGACAGCCGGCCCTTGCGGACGACGTCCTGCGGCGGGATGTCGAGCACGCCGGTCTCGGAGGCGAGGACGACGAGGCCGTCCTTGGTGACGGTGTAGCGGGAGGGGCGCAGGCCGTTGCGGTCGAGGATGGCGCCGATCTGGATGCCGTCGGTGAACGCGATGGCGGCGGGACCGTCCCACGGTTCCATGATGCACGCGTGGTATTGGTAGAAGGCGCGGCGGGCCGGGTCCATGTTGGTGTCGTTGGACCACGGCTCGGGAATCATCATCATCATCGCGTGCGCGAGCGGGCGGCCGGCGAGCACGAGGAGCTCGAGGGTGTTGTCGAACATCGCCGAGTCGCTGCCGTTCGGGTTGATGATGGGGAGGATCTTCGGGGTGTCCTCGCCGAAGACCTCGGACTCGAAGAGCGCCTCGCGGGCGTGCATCCAGTTGATATTGCCGCGGAGGGTGTTGATCTCGCCGTTGTGTGCGATGTAGCGGTAGGGATGGGCGCGGTCCCAGCTCGGGAAGGTGTTCGTGCTGAAACGCGAATGCACGAGCGCCAAGGCGGTCTCCATCGCGGGGTGCGACAGGTCGGGGAAATATTTCTCCAGCTGCGTCGTGAGCAACATGCCCTTATAGACGAGGGTCTTGCCGGAGAGGCTGGCGATATACCACGACTCGGCGCCGCTCATGGTGGAGGTGCGGATCTCGCTGTAGGCGCGCTTGCGGATGAGGTAGAGCTTGCGCTCGAAGGGCATCACGCCGGCGAGCCCGGGTGCGCGGCCGACGAAGGCCTGGCGCATGAACGGCTCGCAGGACTTGGCCGTCTCGCCGAGCGAGGAGTTGTCCACCGGCACGGTGCGCCAGCCGAGGAACACCTGGCCCTCGGACTGGACGATCTGCTCGAACTTCTGCTCGAGCTTGCGGCGCACGGCCGGGTTGCGCGGCATGAAGAGGAGGCCGACGCCGTAGTCGCCGGCGGCGGGCAGCGTGATGCGGGCCTTTTTGGCGACCTCGACGAAAAAATTGTGCGGCATCTGCAGCAACACGCCGGCGCCGTCACCGGTGTTGACCTCGGCGCCGCTTGCACCGCGGTGATCGAGGTTGCGCAGGACCTGCAGGCCCTGCTGCAAAATCCGGTGCGACCGGCGGCCCTTCATGTCCACCACGAAGCCGACGCCGCACGCGTCGTGCTCGAACCACGGATCATAAAGCCCCTGCTTGCCGGGTCGGTTGAACTCGGGCTGATGATGCGGGGCTGGCAGTGATTGGCTCACCGTTGGTTGGTCGGAGGATGGTTTGTCAGGTCGGACGAAATTAATGGAGCTATTGGCGTGCCACGCCGCGGGCGGATTGCACGGTCTCACGCCAGTGGACGGGAGGACAATCAACGCGCCGCTTTACCCGTCCTTGCAATCATGTTTTTCGGCCCGGAAGCGGGCGGCGGCCCCGGCGCGCGCGACTGAGAGTGGAACCGGGGCAAATCTGCGCGGCGGCGAAGCCTGTCATAAGCGGGTGCGACCGGCGCGCGCCGCCTGACCCCAACCACTTAGGGAACCTGAAATATTATGTTTGCTACCCAACAACCTTTGGGGTCTTTTGGCCGCTCTTTTCCGGCGGTGCCGGAGCCAAAATCGGGGCGTAGCTTAGCCTGGTAGAGCGCTTGCTTCGGGAGCAAGAGGCCGCGAGTTCGAATCTCGCCGCCCCGACCATTTGGCCCTCGCGACGGGAAGCATCATTTGACGAATAATAGCCGCCTGAGCGACACCGGTGCTCCATCCACCATCCCTGAAATACATGAAACCACTGACGGCAGACCTGATCGATGCCCACGGCGAAAAACTGCAGAGCTGCGAGATACAGTTCCGGCAATTTGGGCGGAGGAGGAATTTTCACGGCCCGGTGCGCACGATAAAAACGCTGGAGGACAATGCCCTGATCAAGCAAACCCTCGGTCTCCCGGGTCACGGCGCGGTGCTGGTGGTCGATGGCGGCGGCTCGCTCCGCACGGCGCTGATGGGAGACATGATTGCCGGTGACGCGCTTAAGAACGGCTGGGCCGGGGTCATCATCCGGGGAGCGGTGCGCGATGTGGACGCACTCGGGCAGCTTGAGTTGGGCATCAAGGCGCTGGGGTCGAATCCCTGCAAGAGTGCCAAAGCCGGAACCGGGTCGTTGGACGTTCCCGTGAGCTTTGGCGGAGTGAACTTTACCCCCGGCTGCTGGGTCTACAGCGATGAGGATGGTGTCGTGGTCAGCGCGCAGCAAATCCACTGACCGGCCACTTTGCTCCGCCGTCACATGCGGCAGATGAGCAGCTCGCGCTCGAACATCAGCTCCTTGGGCAGCGAGGCAGGCAGGTCGAGGAACAGTTCCTCGTGGCCGAGCACCTCGGCGCGCCAAGCCGTTTTGTCGAAGGCCTGCAACTCCTCGAATTTCGCCTCGGAAAAGTCCATACCGCCCCACTCGAGGTCGCGGTAGCGCGGCACCCAGCCGATGGGCGTCTCCTTGGCGCGGCCGCCGCCGCGCACGCGGTCGACGATCCATTTCAGGACGCGCATGTTCTCGGAGAAGCCGGGCCAGACAGGGGTTTGTTCACGAGGGGGCTGACTATGACCCGACAACCTTGCCTTAACGTTAATGTTTATGGATGCTGAATTTTGCTTTAGGCGGCCGGTGCCGGCCGAACCTGAAATTTTGTTATGCTACCGTTAATGTTCGCTTCAGCCTGGCCGCGCATGCTGGCGGCGGATTCGCGCACCCCACCCCGCCCCTTGCCGCCGCAAAACCAAAACCAAGCCCGCTGGTTCGCGGGCGAAGTGCAGCCTCATGAAGCGATGCTGCGCGCCTGGCTCCGCAGCCGGTTCCCGCCGGAATGCGATATCGACAACCTCGTGCAGGAAGCCCTGATGCGGGTTTGCCAGGCCCAGGAGCGGGGCGAAGTGCAGTCTCCCAAGGCGTTTCTTTTTGCCACTGCCCGCAACCTGGCCCTGGACCAGCTGCGGCGCCATAAAATCGTGCCCATGATTTCCTTAGTGGAAAACGAGGCGCTGTCCGTCATGGAGGAAGGCGCCAGCGTTCCCGATCTGGTCGCCCACAACCAGGAATTGGAATTTTTGACCGAGGTTATCCAGTTATTGCCCGACCGCTGCCGCCAGGTGTTCACCTTGCGGAAGGTCTACGGCATGTCCCAGCGCGACATCGCAACCCAGCTGGGCATTTCCGAACACACGGTATCGGCGCAACTGACGATCGCCCTGCGCAAATGCACGGCCCACTTCGCCCGTCACCGGCGGGAAAGGGGCGGCCGGCCATGAACGGGGAGAAACCCACGGCCGGACCCGACCCGCGCATCGACCTGGCCGCCGCCGAGTGGCTGGTGCGCCGCGACCGCGGCTTTACCGCGAAGGAGCAGGATGAGTTTTTCCAATGGCTGGCCGAAGATCCGCGGCACGGCGAATGGCTATCTATTCACAACCTAACCTGGCGCGACTTCAACCTGCTGGCCCAGTGGCGGCCAGAACACGGCAGCGTGCCGAACCCCGATCTATTGGCCCGGCACCGGGCCCGGCACCGCTGGCTCTGGCTTGCCGCCCTGGCGACGGCGGCGGGACTGGCCCTGACCCTGAGCGTTTGGCGCGCCGGGGTGCAGTCCGACCGGGACTGGCCCGCCGCGCTCGCCGCTTCGCCCGCGATCGGGCAGCGCGTGCTGGAGGATGGCTCGGTCGTCCAGCTGAACCGGGGGGCGTTGATCGAGGTGGAATTCACCCCGGCCGAGCGCCGCGTGCGCCTCGTGCGGGGTGAGGCCCATTTCGCCGTCACGAAAAATCCCCTCCGGCCCTTCATCGTACGCGCCAACGGGGTTGACGTGCGGGCCGTCGGCACCGCCTTTGATGTGCGGCTTGCGTCCGGCTCGGTCGAGGTGCTCGTGACCGAGGGCCATGTGCAGGTCCAACCCACCACCCTGGTGTCCGTCCCGGTGCTCGCCGCCGGCCAGCGCACCGTGGTCTCCCTCGCCTTGGATGCCCCGCCGCCACAGGTGCTCGATGTTTCGCCCGCCGAGATGGCCGAGCGCCTCGCCTGGCAGCCGCAGCTGCTGGATTTCTCCTCCACGTCCCTCGCCTTGGTGGTGGCCGAATTCAA
>DATFUQ010000208.1:0-11864 GCA_035260745.1 Lacunisphaera sp.
CCCGCCGGTTTGATGGAGGGCCCGCCTCCCGGCGAACCGCGAACGACGACCAGCGCAGCGCGAACGGTCAGGAGACTGTCCCCCTTCCCCTCAGCTGCAAAAGAGAGCCGCGGCGCACCCCTGCGCCGCGGCTCTTGCACACATTCCACCACCGGGTGGCGGAAATCAGAAGCGGAAGTTCGTGCCGACTGTGAAAGCCGTGTCCTGATTGTCGTTGCGGCTGATGCCACCCGTGACCGCCCACTGGCTGTCGATCCAGTAGTTGGCATTCACACCGTAGTTCCAGGTCGAACGGCTGGCGAGGTCGGGCGCGTCGAGATACTGCACGAACGGCGTCACCGTGACGGCTGGCGCGACTTGGAATTCCGCACCCACGGTGACTTCCCAGAGGAAAGAATTATCCTTTACCCCGGCAACCTTGTTCCACGCATAGCCGCCACCCGCCTCGACGTAGGGCTTGCCCCACTTGAAGGACGTGTTGAACGCCCGCAAGGCAGCCAGGATTGACTGCTGCTTGGCGAATGACCCGGTCTGCGTCCAGTCATAGGCGAGCACGCCGTCGAAGCCGGCGTTGAGCGGCTGGTTGTATTCGAAGTGGTAATCATCCGCGTGGGACGACGACGCATCGAGATTGATGTAGCTGTAGGTCAGATCGGCATAGGTCTGCCCAAGCAGGCCCATGTTGCCGGAAACCGGCACCGGGGTGTCGGCGGCGACGGCGGACGCGGCGAGGCCAAGCGACATCGCGGCGGCGAGAATCAGGGTCTTCGGAATGTTATTATGTTTCATGATGGTTAGGTTTGGTTGGCGTCACCCCGCTAGACGGATATGACCCCTGAGGAGAAACCGGCGGTACGACGTGGTTCCACGGGGCAAAAAAACTTCCCCGGGCTTAAGTTTCATTTTACGGGAACAGTGATTTTGCCCCGCTGTCGCCCGCCGGTTTTACGGTCATTTACGCCCCGGCCTCGCCACTTGCCAACCAGCGGCTTTCGGCTAGCTTGTAGCCCCCATGAGAATCACCTGTCTCGTCCTCCCCCTCCTCGCCGCCATGTTTTTCTTCAACAAATCTTCCGCTGATCCGCTCGGGGTCGGCGGCGCCGCCCCTGTCCTGACCGGCATCACCGAGACCGGCGCCAAGCTGAACCTTGGCGATGTCTACAAGAAAGGCTACACGCTCGTTTATTTCTACCCGAAGGCCGACACCCCCGGCTGCACCAAGCAGGGCTGCAGTCTGCGCGACAGTTACGAGGTTCTTGCGCAGAAAGGCGTCACGGTCATCGGCGTCAGCCACGACGCCCCGGCGGCCCAGAAGGCCTTCAAGGAGAAGTATAATTTCCCCTTTACCCTGATCGCGGACGAGGACCAGGCGGTGAGCAAGGCCTTCGGCGTGGACAATATTCCCGCGACCAACTTTACCACCCGCCAAGCCTACCTGATCGACAAGGAGGGCAAGATCGTGTGGGCCGACCACAAGGCCAAGACGGACAAGCAGGCGGAGGACGTGCTTGCTGAGTTGAAGAAGCTCGGCCTGTAAGCCCGCCGATCTTCTCCCCCGGCCGCGACCACTGTCGCAGCTTTTTTATTGCCGGCTGTCCGCATCGACGGGGTTGCGTCACCGGGCGGGTGAATCTATTTTCCCACCATGGCCCAATCCGCCCGCACCCTGCTGCTTGTCCTTTCGCTCCTCCTCAGTGTCACCCTTGCCGCCAAGCCGCGCGCGCGCGATCTCGGCGTGCCCTTCGACGGCAAACCCGGTCTGTTGGATGCCATCACCGACGTCGCCGGCGTCGCGGTCGGCCAGACGACCCTCATCCGCGGCACGGGCAAGCTCGTCGTGGGTGAGGGCCCGGTGCGCACCGGCGTAACGGTCATCCTGCCGCGCGGCAAGGTCGACCATGCGCCCGTCTTCGCCGGCTGGTTCTCGCTCAATGGCAATGGCGAGATGACCGGCACGGCGTGGCTCGACGAGGCCGGTATTCTCGACGGCCCCATCGCGCTCACCAACACCCACAGCGTCGGCGTCGTGCGCGACGCCATCATCCAGTGGCAGGTGAAGCACGCCACCCAGCCCGAGGTCTGGTGGTCGCTGCCGGTCGTCGCCGAGACCTGGGACGGGTGGCTGAACGACCTCAACGGTTTTCATGTGAAACCCGAGCATGTGTTCGCCGCCATCGACGGCGCGAAGGGCGGCCCGGTCGAGGAGGGTGGCGTGGGCGGCGGCACGGGCATGATTTGCCACGAGTTCAAGGGCGGCATCGGCACCGCCTCCCGCGTGACCAAGGCCGGCTACACCGTCGGGGTGCTGGTGCAGGCCAATTACGGGTTGCGGCGCCAGCTGCGCATCGCGGGCGTGCCGGTCGGCCAGGAAATCACCGAGGGCACGGTCCGCAAGGATGAGGCCGGTTCCATCCTGGTCGTCGTCGCAACCGACGCGCCCGTGCTGCCGAACCAGCTCAAGCGGCTCGCGCGGCGCCCCTCGCTTGCGCTCGGCCGCATGGGCAGCGTGTCCGGTGACGGTTCGGGCGACCTGTTCCTTGCGTTCTCGACCGCCAACACCGTGCCGTCCGAGCCAGGAAAACCCGGCACGATCCGGATGCTCGTCACCGACGACATGAGCCCGCTGTTTGAGGCGGTCGTGCAGGCGACCGAGGAGGCCATCGTCAACGCGCTCGTCGCCGGCGAGACGATGACCGGTCGGGATGATCACGTCATCGTCGGCCTGCCACATGACAAGCTGCGCGCGGTCCTGAAGAAATACGGTCGTTTGAACGAAACCCGGTAGAAGGGCCGTTGCCCTCAACGGCCCGGGCGCTTGAGGGCACGCGCCCTTACCAACTACAGTTCGTCATCGTCCAACGCCGCCAAGGCCCCGGCCCAAGGCCGTGCCCGAACGCAAAAACCATTTGTGCGCAGGTTGTTCACGGCGGAAATCCAGGGGGGGAATGTAAGCGGCCGGGGCTTGCCGCGGGGCCGATTAGCCGGAAACCTCTCGCTTGACACCCCCCGCCCGCTCCCCTGACTTTGGCCCTCTTTTTCCCATCATACCATGCAACCTACATTCCGCCCGCACCGCAAAAAGCGCGCCCGCAAGATCGGCTTCCGCGCCCGCAAATCCACCCGGGGTGGCCGCAAGGTCCTCGCCAACCGCCGCCGCAAGGGCCGCAAGCGCCTCACGGTCGTTTGAGATGAACCTGCGCGTCGGGCAACGCCTGCGGCGCAACGACGATTTCCGCGCCGTTCGCGAGCAGGGCCGCCGCCTCGATTGCGGGGCCTTCCTCCTGACGTGGCGGACGCGTCCCGCCGAGTCCGCCGCCACCCCCGCCCGCGTGGGCGTGGTCGCCTCCCGGGCCGCCGTCGGCGATGCCGTCCACCGCAACCGCGCCAAGCGCCGCCTCCGCGAAATCTACCGCAAACACCAAGCTCTCGTGCCTTTCGGCCTCGACCTCGTGCTCACCGCCCGCGCCGCCCTCCTCCGGCTGGAATTTCCCGATGTGGAGCAACGCTTCGCTGAAGCGTGCCGCAAACTGACGCCTAGCAAAGAATGACTGATACCCGCCAACGTGTCATCCTGAGCAACGCGAAGGATCCATTTACCTCGAACACGGCATCCCGTGGATTCTTCGCTACGCTCAGAATGACAGTATCGTGGGCTTTTTCCCTTCCCGCCCGCGCCGCGAGCGGGCTCATCTGGGTTTACCAACAGGCCGTGTCGCCGGCGCTGACCGCGTTGAACCCAACCTGCGGCTGCCGCTTCGCGCCCACCTGCTCGCACTATGCGCGCGAGGCGCTGCACGAGCACGGCCTGCTTGTCGGCCTGGGCCTCACGCTTCGCCGGCTGGTGAAATGCGGGCCGTGGCACCCGGGCGGCGTTGATCCCGTTCCGCCGGGCAGATTTTCCTGCGTCCGCATCCGTCCCGCCACCCTGGTGGAAAACTGACCGCCGGCCGCTGAATTCATTCTTCATGGATAAAAAGAACACAACCATCGGTGTGCTGCTGCTTATCGCAGCGATGGCGAGCTTCTACTTCAGCGCCCGGCTGGCCCCGCCGCCCCCGACCCGGCCGGTGGCGAGCCCGACGACCACCAGCGGCAGCCCGCTGGCCAAGAACGAAGCCCCGGCTGCCGGCCCGGCCAGCTCACCCGGCGACACCACGATGACGGCGGCCAAGCCGGCCGCCGACTCACCCGCCGAGTATGTCACTCTCGCCAACGATTTCATCGAGGTGAAGTTCACCAACCGCGGCGGCGCCATCGACTCCGTCGGCCTGAAGAAACACCTCGCGGTCAAGGGCCGGCCCGGCCTCTACACGCTGAATGACCGACAGGCGGCGCCCGCGCTCAGTCTCGCGGACTTTCCCGGCGCCGACCTCCACACGGCCTACGCCGTGGTTTCGCAGACGGCCACTGAGATCGTTTACCGCGCCGTCGCCGACAATCTCGAAATCATCCGCCGCTACTCGCTGGCCAAGGCGGCCGGGCAGGATGACTACCAAATCCGCCACGAGACCACTTTCCGCAACCTGTCAGACAAAGCCCTGCCGCTGCCGCGCGCCGTGTTCAATCTCGGCACGGCTGCGCCGCTCAGCGAAAACGACTACGGCCTCTACCTGAATTCCGGTTATTCCGACGGCAAGGACGCGCACTTCATCGCCCGCAGCGACCTCGAGGGCGGCGGCTTCCTCGCCATGCTGGGCATGAAGGACGGCACGCCCCCGCCCTTCCTTGAGCGCCCCGCCCCCGTCGTGTGGGCGTCGGTGAAGAACCAGTTTTTCGCCATGATCCTCACGCCGGACCAGCCCGGCACGGGCGTGCGGGTCGAGCGCGTGAAGCTCCTTCCCCTCGCGCCGGTCGAGGACAAGAAGGCCTATGGCGTCACCAGCTACGCGCAGTTTGAGATCAAGCCGCTCGCGCCCGGCGCCGCCACCACCTTTGGCGCCATGTTCTACGCCGGCCCCAAGGAATACAAACGCCTCGGCAACGCGGACGTGTTCAAGCACGGCGAGGAGAAGGTCATGCAGTTCGACTCCTTCTTCTTCAATAAAATCTTCTTCTCCGGCTTCTTCGCGCCGCTGCTGCTGACCATCATGACGTGGGTGCACTCGGTCGTGCCGAGCTGGGGCTGGGCCATCGTCCTCACCACCCTGCTGCTCAAGACCGTCTTCCTGCCGTTCACGCTCGCCGCGTCGCGCTCCGCCAAGCGCATGGCCAAGCTCCAGCCGCACCTGCAGGCCATGCGCGAGAAGTTCAAGGACAACCCGCAGAAGATCCAGACCGAGACCCTCAAGCTGTTTAAGGAAAACAAGGTCAACCCGGTCGGCGGCTGCATCCCGGTCCTGATCACCATTCCGTTCTTCATCGGTTTCTTCAGCATGCTGCAAAGCACGTCCGAGCTGCGCTTCGCCCCTTTCCTCTGGGCGACCGACCTGTCCGCGCCCGACACCGTGGGGCACCTCTTCGGCCTGCCGATCAACATCATGCCGCTCCTCATGGGCGCGACCATGATCTTCCAGATGCGGCTCACGCCGACGCCGACCACCGACAACGCCCAGGCCACGATGATGAAGGTCATGCCGTGGATGTTCACGCTCTTCTGCTACAACTTCGCCTCCGGCCTCGCGCTCTACTCGACCATCAACGGCCTGTTCACCATCGGCCAGCAGATGGTCATCAACCGGATGCCCGAGCCCGACCTGCCCATCAACAACGGTGCGGCGCCCGGCGCGATGAAGAACGTGACACCGAAGAAAAGCGGCAAGCGATAAGCGCAAAGTCTCAAGCCCTGCCCTCGCGATCTTGCCTGCCATCCAAGCTTCCTGCTCATCGCTTCGCCTTTCCCTTGGTTACCGTGCTTACAGCTTAAAGCTCTCTCCCCATGGCCGGCCATAACAAGTGGTCCAAAGTCAAACGCCTGAAGGCCGTCACCGACGGGCGCAAGGGCAAGGTCTTCTCGCGTCTCTCGCGCGACATTACGATGGCCGCCAAGGCCGGCGGCGGCGACCCCGGCGGCAACGCCCGGCTTCGCACCCTTCTGCTCAAGGCCCGCGAGGCCAACATGCCCGCCGACAACGTCGACCGCGCCATCAAGAAGGGCACCGGCGAGCTACCGGGCGTGATCTTCGAGGAACTCCATTACGAGGGCTACGGCCCCAGTGGCGTGGCCTTCGTGGTGATGGCCACCACCGACAACAAGCAGCGCACCGCGCAGGAGGTCCGCTCCATTTTTTCCAACCACGGCGGCAACCTGGCCCAGAACGGCGCGGTCGCGTTCCAGTTTCTCCACGCCGGCCAGTTCCTGCTCGCGCTGGACAAGGTGGCGGAGGACCGGCTCATGGAGGTCGCGCTCGAGGCGGGCGCGGACGATGTCATCACCACCGAGCACGGCCACGAAGTGCGCTGCAACATCCACGCTTTCGACCGGGTCGCGCACGCGCTGGAAAAAGCCGGGCTCAAGCCCGACAGCGCCGAGATCGCCTACATCCCGATCAACACGGTGTCGGTCACCACGCTGGCTACCGCCCGGATGCTGGTGGAGCTGCACGACGCGCTCGAGGAGAGTGAGGACGTGTCGGCGGTCTTCTCCAACGAGGAGATGTCCGATGAGATCAGCGCCGCCGCCCACGCGGGCTGACCGGTCGACCGCGTCACGGCTTCGTTAATATTGCGGCTTCCGCTCCGGGTCGCCCAAGGCCTAAGTATACTATTAGTTGACAAATGTGCCCACCCGCTGATGTCAACTAATAGTATACTTAGGCAGGGCAACGCAGCCAGCGCGCTCAGTCCATCTTGGCGCCGGCCTTGATCCACGCGGCGAGGACCGCCCGTTCCTGCTCGGTGATCTGCGTGATGTTGCCGAGCGGCATGATGCGCGTGACCGCCACCTGCTGATACATCCGCTGTGCATTCTGCACGATGTCCTGCGGCGTGTGCAGCAGCACCCCGGCCTGCGGCTGGGTGTAGCCGGGAAACGTCGGTTGGGGGGAATGGCACATGACGCAGCGCAAGCCGACGATGGCGCGCACGCGGTTGAACGTCACCGCGCCCTCCACCGGCGGCAGCGGCACGATGTGCGGCTGCGTCCACCAGGCAACCACGCCGAGCAGGACGGCGCCGAACGCGGGATAGGACCACGCGCAGTCGCCCCGGTGCTTGCGGTTGAAGAAATGCCGGATGACCACGCCTGCCGCCGCCATGAGCATCAGCACCGCCCAGTTGTAGGGATGCGTATAGGTGGAGGCGTAGTGGTTGCTGATCATGATGAACAGCACCGGGAGCGTGAAATAATTGTTGTGCACGCTGCGCTGCTTGGCGCGATTCCCGTCGAGCGGATTGGGCGCCTGCCCCGCACGCATGGCCGCCACCATCCGCTTTTGGCCGGGAATGATGACCATCGCCACGTTCGCCGCCATGATCGTGCCGATGGCGGTGCCGACGTGGATGAACATGGCGCGGCCGCCGAGTGTGCGCGCCAGCCCCCAGGCCAGCAGCGTGATCAGGCCGAAGACCACCGCGCCCAGCAGCCCGTCGTATTTGCCGAGCGGCGAGCGGCAGAGCAAATCGTAGACCACCCACGAGCCGACCATGCTGCCCGCGCCGATGGCGACCGCCTGCCACGGGGTCAGGCTGGCGATGTTGGGATCCATCATCATCACCGCCGCCTTCATCCAATAAACCAGCACGAGCAGGGCGGTGCCCGAGAGCCACGTGGTGTAGGCCTCCCATTTGAACCAGTGCAGTTTTTCCGGCAGCGTGGCGGGTGCGACGAGATATTTCTGCGGATTATAGAATCCGCCGCCGTGGACGGCCCAGAGTTCGCCGCCCACGCCTTTCTTGGCGGCATCGGAGCCGGGCGGCGGCGCATCGAGGCTGTTGTCGAGCCAGATGAAGTAGAACGACGAGCCGATCCAAGCGACGCCGGCGATGATGTGCAGCCATCGCACCAGCATGCTCAGGAATTCCAGATAGTGGGCCTCCATGGGTGCGCCCCATGCAAGCGTCACTCCCGCCCGTGGCAATGCCGATTAGCCCGCCGGGGCTAACCGCGCCATTTCATCAGCCGCGCCGCCTGCACCACGCACACGCAGTCCTCGCCGTCCTCGGTGTGCAGCCAGTGCGGCTCAAGTTCCCGGAAAGCCCGGTCCATCGCCGGGCGCAGGCCGCCCACCTCGAGCACGACGATGCCGTGCCGCTGCAGCCGGTCGCGCGCCTGGCGCAGCAGCTTGCGGATGACGTCGAGACCGTCCCGGCCGCCGTCGAGTGCCATCGACGGCTCTTGCTTGAACTCGGCGGGCAACCCGTGCAGCTCGCGCGTCGGCACATAGGGCGGATTGCTGACGATCAGGTCGTATCGGGCGCGGGGCACGGCGTCGAAGACATCCGAGTGGAACAGCTTCACGCGTTTCGTGAGGCCGTGCGCCGCAACGTTGAACCGGGCGACGGCCAGCGCGTCCGGCGAAAGCTCAATGGCGTCAACCCGGGCGACGGGAAACTGATGCGCGAGCAGGACGGCGAGGCAGCCGGAGCCGGTGCAGACATCCACGGCGCGTTTCACCGGCTGGTTCGCCGGCAACCATTGCGGTATCTGTTCCGGCAGTAGTTCGACGAAATACGACCGCGGAATGATGACACGCTCGTCCACATAGAACCGGTGCTCGCCGAGGAAGGCCTCGCGGGTCAGGTAGGCCGCAGGCACATGCTCCTCGAGCCGGCGGCGAAATATCCCCTTCAGGCGCGTCTGTTCGGCGGCGGTCAGCTTGCGGCGCAAAACGGCCGGCTTGCTGTCGAGCGGCAGTCCGAGCGTGCGGAGCAGCAGATACAGCGCCTCGTCGTGGGCGGTGGTTGCCACCTGGCCAAGCGCGACCTTGTGGCGGGCGTAGCTCTTTTCGGCGCGTTGCAGCCACTCGCCCAGCGTGGGTGGTTTTGCCGGCATGGCCTACTTCCCCCCGGCGGTGGTCGTGTGCTCGTGCGCGCCGAGGTGTTCGGAGCAGTAGCACTCCTCGCCGGCGCACTTGGAACAGTAACGGAAGTCCATCTGCGGGTGCGTGAGGTCGGTCTTGCCGCAGATATGGCACTTGTGCCGGGGTTCGTTTTCCATTTCCCGCAGCACCGCCCGGCGGACCTGCTGCTTCATGTGCCGGCGGCCGGTCCTGACCAGTTGCACAATATCGCGGGCAAAAAAGAGCAGAAAATTGCCGGTGGCCGCCAGCACCGCGAGCCGGGTGCCCCAGCCGCCGGTGACAAAGGCAAAGGCGAAGCCGATCCACATCACGAGTGCGAACCACTTGATTTTCACCGGCAGGATGAAAAAAAGATAGAGCTCGAAATCGGGATTCAGGAAGGCAAAGGCGAGGAACACCGAGACGGCAAAAAAAGCGTAGCCTGTGGCCTGGTCCGGGGTGAGGAAAGAAACGGCGACGGTCAAAAGCCAGCCGATGAAGAAGAAAAGGTTGAACCGGAAAACGCCCCAGTAGTTCTCCAGCGCCTGGCTGATCATATGGAAAAAATACCAACTGATGGCCAGGAACAGGGCGCTGGTCATGCTGATCTGCTGGGCCGTGCCGGTCGGCGGCACGAGCGCGAAGGTGAGCATGCGCCAGACCTCCCCCTGCAGAACCAGGGCCGGCACGAGCATGATCCGCCGCACGTCGAATTGCGCGAGCAGGGCGAGGCTGAAAAAAATCACCTGCCCGCCGATCAGATACAGCGAGAGATTGGGGATGGCGTAGCGGCCGAGAGCGCGCTCCAGACGATTAAACAGGCCCATGACGGGTCACTTTGCACTGGCTTGGGCAAGCTGGTCGAGCAAAGTTTGCTTCTGCTTCTGCAGCGCGTCCTGCGTGACGTTGGCCAGCAGCAAACGGGCGTGGTCGGCCTGCCCGAGCTTCAGCAGTACATTCGCCGCCTGCAGGCGGATGGTTTCCTGCTCGATGCCGGGCTTGGCGCGCTCTTCCAGCGCCCCCCACGCTTTGAGCGCCTCGTCCCACTGCGGGGTTTCGAGATCGTAATAGGCCTCGGCGTGGCGGTAGGCGTAGGGCAGGCTGTCGGGCGCCAGCTCGGCCGCGCGCCGGAAGGCGTCGAGCATCGCCTTGTCCAAGGCGGGCCGGGTGAACTGGCCGGTGCGGATGAAATCGTCGCGCCCCTCGGTCAGCAGTTTGCCCAGATGGTAATGGTAGAGCGGCTCCTTGGGCGCGAGGTCGATGGCCGCCATCAGCCACGGCAGCGCCTCGACCAGCTTGCCATCCTCGGCGAGGTGCCGCGCAACCTCGTTCTTCACCAGCGGAATTTCCGGGTCGAGTTTGTTGGCCTTGAGCAGGATCGCCGCCGCTTCGCGGTTCATGCCGACCTTGCCGAGCAGCAGGCCGTAGGCGACGTAGCCCGCGGCAAACTCCGGGTTCTTCTGGAGGAGCACGTCATAGCTGTTGATCACGTTCTGCAGCTCGCCGCGCAGCCGCGCCTCGTCGAGCTGGTCGCCCTCCTTGTCGGCCCGGCTGAGGATGTCACGTTCACGCGCCACGATTTCCTTCAGGGTTTTTTCCGCCAGGGTCTCGGCCCGGGGCGGGACCGCCTGCAAAGGCAGCCCGGCCAGCAGTATAGCCAAGGGCAGAAGGGTTTTCGCAAAATATCGCATGCGCCTACGACACGGGCTCCGCCCAATCGTTCAAGGCTTTATGACACTGCTAATACCCCGTGCGCCCAGTATTCATATCCCTTCGTTCGCTAAATGTAACCTGATTGCTTCATGCCGGATGGCATCAGCCGTGCTATAGTAGGGGCAGTCGAAAGACTATTGCTTTCAAAGACTCCCCCAATGAGTTCTTTGACCTTGGTTGATTCCGGCGCGAGGCCGCCGGGATGAACCTGGACCAAGTGTCCCCGATGGACAACCGGCTGGGTGCGCGGACGAGCGCGCCCGGCCGGGCCCCGGGCCCCAAAACCCGACTTTTGCCGTCACGACACCGTTCTGCGGTGCCGCGGCGGTAAAACGGGGCGTTCGCCTGCGGTCATTTCGGCCGGTGGCGGCGCCTTGTTCTGAACAGAAAACCAACCTCCGCCTTACAGCGGAGTTTATGAACATGAACACAAAGTCCAAACTCGTCCTCAGCCTCGGTCTGCTCGTGACGCCCCTCGCCCTGCTGGCGATGTCGCCCGAGAAGGCCTACGTCGAGTCCTACCACGGCCGCACGGATATTCCGGTGCCGATCTCGGTCATCATGCCCAAGATCAGTTCCCAATACGCCGGGCAGCAGGTAACGCTCGAGTTCGTCGTCGATCCGACGGGCACGCCGGTGCAAATCGCCCCGAGCACGCCCGGCGCCGACGCCGAACTGGTGACTGCGGTCACGGCCGCCATCGCGCAGTGGAAATTCTCCCCTGCGCTGGTGGACGGCCTGCCCGTTGCTCGCAAGGTCGTGTTGCCGGTGAAGATTGTCGATGAATTCGACCAGCCCACCCGCTACGCACTGAAGTAATCCAGCAAACAACCAGGGCCGTCCCTCGCGCAAGCGCGGGGCGGCCCTGTCATTTGGCGCCGAGTGTCGGCTTAGACGCCGTCGAATACAAGACTGCGTCGCCGGACCGCCTGCCTGGCCAATAAACCGAGGCCGATGACCGCGCCGGCGACGAGGGTCGGGCCGCGCGGCAATTCGTGCTGGTTCTCGGCGAACCCGATGCCCATCGCTGATCCGCCCCACCCGGCCACCGCATAGACCAGCGCAGCCAGCCAGGGCCGCTGGCTGCGTGCAGGATAAAAGACCAGGGCCACGGAGTAAACCGACACTCCGGCCGAATAAAACAACGCGCCCGCGGCCAGGGTGCGGCTGCCGGCATTTATCAGCCAGCACCCCATCAGCAGTGCGACCGTGCCG
>DATFUQ010000209.1:0-6194 GCA_035260745.1 Lacunisphaera sp.
GGATATGTGACGGCTGTGTTAAATCCTCCCCGCCATGGCTGCACGGCCCGATGGGTGCTTGCGACGGTGGGCTTTCCCGCTTCCATTCCCCGCACCCCCTCCCTCTCACCATGGCCAAAGATCCCACCAGCGCCCCGTTTGTCACTCCCAAACAAGAAGACGAACTCATCAAACGCGTCCACCGCGAGCTGATCGACGACTACGACGAGGAACTGGAGATGGAGCGCGAGGACTGGGAGCACACCGCTCCCGGCGAGCCCGCGCGCCCGGTCGAGAAGGACGTCTCGCCCGAGGCGCGGAATCACTATTTCAAGGAGCTGTTCCGGCTGCAGGGCGAGCTGGTGAAGATGCATGACTGGATCGTCGCCACCGGTCACCGGCTGGTAATTGTCTTCGAAGGACGCGACGCCGCCGGCAAGGGCGGCGCCATCAAGCGCATCACGCAACGGCTGAACCCGCGCGTGGCCCGGGTGGCGGCGCTGCCCGCGCCTTCCAGCCGCGAGCGGACGCAGTGGTATTTCCAGCGCTATGTCGCGCACCTGCCGGCCGCCGGCGAGATGGTGCTCTTCGACCGCAGCTGGTATAACCGCGCCGGCGTGGAGAAGGTCATGGGCTTCTGCACCGACGAGGAATACGAGGAGTTTTTCCGCTCGGTGCCCGAGTTCGAGAAGATGCTCGCGCGCTCCGGCATCCAGTTGATCAAATACTGGTTCTCCATCCCGGACGAGGAGCAGGAGTTCCGTTTCCGCTGCCGGATCAACGACCCGCTCAAGCAGTGGAAGCTCAGCCCGATGGACCTCGAGTCCCGCAAGCGCTGGGAGCAATACACCAAGGCCAAGGAAAAAATGTTCACGCGCACGCACATCCCCGAGGCCCCCTGGTGGGTCGTGCAGGGCAAGGACAAGAAGAAGGGCCGGCTCAACTGCATCGCCCACCTGCTCTCCCAGGTGAAATATTCCGAGGTGCCCCACCCGCCCCTCAAGCTGCCGCCGCGCGAGCACAGCCCGGACTACCGGCGCGAACCAATCAAGAAAGAGATGCTCGTGCCGGAGATTTACTGAGCCGGGACCACCGGCGGAATATCGTCCAGCAATGGCGTGTCCGCAATCAGCGGCGGGGCGGCGGGTGCCGGAGCCGGCCAGGACCGGACCCGCTTCGGGGCGGACTTGGATGCGGCGCGCTTGCGCCGGGGCTTCCTGACGGCGAGCGCCGCGAGCTCGGTCTTGAGGGTCTTGACGGCCTTCCGGAGTTTCCGGGCGGCGCGCCTGGCGTCCTTGAATTTCCGCTTGGCGTGCCGGAAGCCAAACTTGGCCAGCTTGGCGGTCTTTTTGGCGGTGGCGGCCAGCCGTTGCGTCGCGGCGATCCGGGTGATCAATTTCTTGCGGGCGGAGGCGGCGTTGGCGGAATTTTTCGTCGTCATGGGAGGAAAAGGATCATGGGGTGAAAGTTCATCCGAATGCCGGATGGGGCCTCGGACGGCAATCTTCCGAATGTTACATTTTCCCCCGGCCTCTGGCGCCCCGCGCCGCGGCTCACGCGTTCGTCCGCCGCCAGATGTCGGCCAGCCGGGCGGCGACGGGCTTGGTGACGTTGTTGTCCGTCCAGTAGCCGGTGTGAGAAAGCGGATTCCAACTCGTGAGCAGGCTGCCGACATTCACCGCCACATCGCGGAGGATCGCCACGCGGTAGGCGTCGTTGAGCTCCTTCAACGGATAACCGATGACGTCGTCGGGATCGTAATAATTCTCCCAGCCGCCCGCAGCCGCGAGCGCGGGCCGGGCCGCAGCGAGCGCGGGCGCCGGCACGGTGATCGGCTTCCCGAAATTCGTGAAGCGCAGGCTCCACAACGCAATGGGGCTGCCCATGGTGATGAGGCTTGTGAGCGTCTCGCCCTTTTCCAGGGCGGAGGGGACGCCCCCAATCGCGGCCAGCGTCAACGGGCCGTGCAAGCCGGTGGCGGGCTTGGCGTGATCGTAGAAAAAATTGCTGCTGATCACGGTGCCCAGGCTGTGCGCGATGACCACCAGCGGGGCGGCAGGGCCGGCCGCGGCGGCGAGTTGCTTGAGGCTGCGCGCACACTCGGCGTGGATCCGGTCGTAGGCTGAGTTCTCGCCGGGGAGCGGCTGGTAGGCCAGCGCATCGGCCGCGAAGCTGACAATGAAGCGGCGCAACGAGGTGAAGTCCAGTTCACCGCCTGCCTTCATGCGCTCCCACAGCACGTCCTCGGGGACTTGGAGGATCGGCCCCCAGTAAACCGGCTGGAAGGCCAGCGACTCGGCGGCCGGCACGCCGGTTTCGTCGGTGAAACGTTTGCCAAGTTCGGCGATCATCTCGTCCGCGAAATCCGGCTGGGTGGTGCCCACTCCATGGACAATGGCAATGGCGATTTTTTCGCTCATGGGCGCAGGCTTGGGCAATCCCTCCTCAGCGTCAAATTGTTCCCACCCGAAGGCGGAGTGAACACGAGGAAGCAAAGGAGCAGGACGTGTCTCTTGGTTGCTTGGTGTTGATCCAAATCTTCTGCTTCACGAAATATCCGCTGCCCGGCCCGGCAAAGCCCGATGATGACGAGCATGCCGCAACCGTGCGCGCTTGGTGTCAATCCGGTCTGATTTCAGCGTTGCAGGGGTTGGCCGGTCATTGGCACAAATCGGTCCCGATGGAGAGTGTCGCCTTCTTCGATGTCCCGTTGAATCTCCCCCATGCCGGGCGGATCGCCCGGCGCCTGCTCACCGTGCTCCATTCCGACGGCCACGACAAGGCCGCGGCCGGCGACACCGCGGAGAAACTGCTGGTGCTCCTGGATCCGTATTTCGAAAGCGAGGAGAATCCCCGCCCCGACGCCGCCGCGCGCGTCCGCAACCAGGCGGCGGTGCTCGGGCGGCAATTCGTGGACCAGGTCGAACTCGACAAGCTCGGTCACGACCGTCTCGGCCAGTGCGTGCGCAACCTTTTTGAATGCCTTGAGCTCGGTCGCGAGGGCGCCGCCCTCTCCCTCCGCGCGGGCGAAGACCCCGGCTCGATGCAACGCCCGCGGTAGCGGCTGAAATACTGCAGCCGGAGAGATTTGGACCAACCCAAAGCAGCTGGGAACAAAGGCGGGCTCTTTGCTGCTTCGCTCCTTCGTGTTCACTCCATGGTTTACTTCTGAGGCTTGGTGAGCAGCAGCTGCGAATTGAGGCCCGGATGCTTGTCGGAGAATTCGTCACTGTCACCGGCCTGGCGGAGCAGGCGCTGCACCATGCCCATCTTGGCGTCGAGGTCGTCGATCTTGGCGACGAACACCGCCTCGGGCGTGGCCGCGACGACCGCGGCGCCCCACTGCATCTCGCCCTGGTGGCTGAGGACGATATGCTCGAGGCGTTCAAGGAGGTCGGGATTCAGCTTGGCCTTGAGCCCGGCCTTGCGGACGAGCTGGTAGCCGAGGACAACGTGGCCCTGCAGAATGCCCTTGCGGCTGCGGGTCGTGGAGAGCGTGCCCTGATACTCGATGACCTTGCCCGCGTCATGCACGAGGATGCCGGCGAGCGCGAGGCCGGCATCCACCTCGGGATAGATCGGCAGCAGCGCCCGCCCCACGCGCGCCATGTGGCAGGTGTGCTCGAGCAGACCGTGCCGGTAGGCGTGGTGCATCGCGACGGCCGCCGGCGTGGCGCGGAACTGCTCGCCGATCTCGTCAAACACCGCCGCCACCGTGGCGCGGAGTTCCGCGTGCACGATGGCGGCAATGTGGCCCTGAAATTCGGCCCAGAGGGCGTCGGCGTCCTCGGGGGCGGTCTCGACAAGGTTGGCCATGAGCGGGGAGCCGCTGAGCTGCTCGGCGGTGATTTCCTCCGCGCGGAGCAGCTTGGGCGAAAGCCGGTTCTGGTAATAATCCACCTTGGCCTCGATGCGGACGACCGCACCTTCCTTGAGCGCCTTGAAAAACTCAAAAGACGGGTTGTCGCTGAAGCAATTGCAGTTGAACGAGCCGGTCTTGTCGCCCAGCTCCACGGCGAGGAAGGGATTCCCGGTCTTGGTGGGGCGCTCCGCGATGCGCTTGATGAGCAGCACGCTGGTGAAGATGTCGCCGCCGGTGCGGGCGAGGGCCTTGATGTCGCGGACGGAAAGCGAGGTGGAGATATCGGACATGAGAGTGGGCGGTAAGCAGTAAGCGGTAAGCAGCGGGCCGACAAGACGTGATTGAGATTAACACAAAGAAGCCAAGCAGCTAAGTGCGCTTCCTTCGTTTCTTCGCTACTTCATGTTCAATCCGGCTACCCATATTTTTTCACCAAGGCGGTATACGCCCGGAAGAAGGGATGACGCGCGTGGGGCAGCAGACTGTAGAAGACCGTTTCCGCCGGAAGCACCTGGCAACCGTCATGGGCGAGCTGCGCGAGCACCGCGACGGCATCGCCCGCCCGGCGGGCACCGAGGCAGTCGGAGAGAAGCGTGACCTGATAGCCGGCCTTCAGGGCGTCGCGAGCCGCCTGGTAGATGCACACCGGCGTCTCGATGCCGCAGATCAACAGGCGCTTCAGGCCCTTTCCCTTGATGTGCGTCGCGATCTTCTTGTCGCCGAAGAGGGAAAACGTGTCCTTGCCGACGACCTCGGGCCCGTCACACAGCGCCAGCAGATCCTGCGCGGTGTGGCCAAGTTTTTCCGGCACCTGCTCGGTGAAGAGCACGGACAGACCGAGGCCCTTGGCCGCCTCGAGGGCGAAAGAGCAGCGCCAGTGGACGCGCTGGCTGTCGGGGATCGCCGCCAGGAACGCCGGCTGCAGGTCGATGCAGAGCAGCAGCGGAGTGGTCGGGTAAGCGGTCATGGCGCGAAGCGCGAGACACTCTAGTTCGCTACTGGCGCGACCGGCGCTTCCGCCGAGGCCGGGGCACTCGTCGCCGCCTTCGGCTTCGGGGTGCCGACCAGAACGCCGAGGTGTTCCTGGATCTTCTGGAAGAACTCCTGATTCAGGTCGCCGACGGGCACTTCGTAGAATTGGTGCGAGGGCATGTGCTCGTAGAGGTGCCGCTCGCCGTCCTCCGTCCGGCCGCGATGCTTGATGAGCTTCTTCCGCTCGAGCATGAGAGTGAGGAATTGGAGCAAAGGCACATTCAGCGTGGAGCTGGGAGCAAGGAGCGCGGAGCCAGAGCCTTGAGCGGTGACTGCAGGGTCAGAGCCCGCGGGCAAAGCCAGGGTTAGGAACAGATTCTCGGCGGTGAGCTTGAGGGTCAGGGCCGGGTTCTCCTCGGCCCGGCGGGGCTTGAAGCCGACGGCCCAGCGGCAATACACAAAGGCGGGCGGCATGAAGCGGCCGTCCTCCGACTCCAGCAGGTCGCGCCGGACAATCTCGCCAGTGGCCTCCCGGGCGAGGTAGCAGACCACCCGGTCGTCCTCCGCGAACTCGCGGCCGCTGACGAAGCACTTTATGGCGATGGGGTGAAGATTCAGTTCCATTGACGTTTTCTTGTTTACCCTTGGGAGCATCGAACGCTAGCAAATTTGCCACCCAATGAACGGACGCCTCATCGCTGTCGGCGACATCCATGGCTGCCACAAGGAATTTGCCGACCTGCTGGACAAGCTCGACCTGAAGAAGGACGACCGCCTCATCCTGCTGGGCGACCTGATCAACCGCGGCCCCGACAGCGGCAAGGTCGTCGAACTGGCCCGGGAGCACGCCACGGCCTCCCTGCTGGGCAACCACGAGCTGCGCCACCTCAATTTCCGGCGCACCGACGACCCCAGCCACCTCAAGAAATACGACTACGAAACGATGGAGCAGCTGCGCGGCAAGGACTGGGACTATCTCGATGGCATGAAGCTGACCTACGAGGACGAGGAACTTGGCGTGGTGTTCGTCCATGCGGGATTCCTGCCCGACCGGCCCTGGTCGAAGCAGCCGGCCCGGGTCGTCACGCGCATCCAAGTGGTGGACAAGGACGGCGAGCCCCGCAAGCGCGCCGAGGCGCCCGAGGCTCCGCATTGGTCGGAGTTGTGGTCCGGCCCGCCCTTCGTGGTCTACGGCCACACGCCGCGCGAGGACGTCGGGCGCACCAAGTGGACGCTGGGCATCGACACCGCCTGCGTGCTCGGCGGCAGCCTGACCGCTTACGTGCTGCCGGAGAAAAAGATTGTGCAAGTGAAGGCCCGGGAAACCTACTTCAAGCAATAGCGACGCGCAGCTGCCGGTGCAACAGCGGCCCGCAGTGAC
>DATFUQ010000210.1:0-9777 GCA_035260745.1 Lacunisphaera sp.
GGTGGCGGCCATCGCCCGGCTCGAGCCGTTTGCGCGCGGACTCTACGCCGGGCCACAGGGGTGGGTGGATCACCGCGGGGGCGGGGAGTTTTTCGTCGGCATCCGCTCGGCCTTGGTCGACGGCCACACGGCGCTGGTCTATGCCGGCGCGGGCATCGTGACGGGATCCTCGCCTGAGAAGGAATTTGCGGAAACGGAATTGAAGTTCAAGGCTCTCATCGAAGCCCTGACCAACGCATGATCAACGCCCCCGAGTCCTCGCTGGATTTTCGCAACACCAACACCCTTTGGTGCAGCGTGCTGGTCGAGACGCTCGTGCAGCGCGGGATGCGCCGCGCCGTGATTTCACCGGGCTCGCGGTCCGCACCGCTCACGATCGCCCTGGCCCGGCACCCGCGCATTGAGTCGATCCCCGTATTGGACGAGCGCTCGGCGGCGTTCTTCGCGCTCGGACTGGCCAAGCAGCGGGGCCGTCCCGTGGCGCTGGTTTGCACCTCCGGCACCGCGGCGGCCAATTTTCTTCCCGCGATTGTCGAGGCCCGGGAAACCGGCGTGCCCCTGCTGGTGCTGACGGCCGACCGGCCGCCGGAGCTGCGCGACTGTCACTCGGGCCAGACCATCGACCAGGTGAAGATCTACGGCGGCTACGTGAACCACCACCATGAATGTGCCGTGCCGGAGACGACGATGCCCATGCTCCGCTACCTGCGGCAGACAGTGGCGCATGCCCTGGAACGCTGCCGGCAACCCGTCGCTGGTCCCGTGCATCTCAACTGCCCGTTCCGCGACCCGCTGGTGCCGCTGCCCCAGGCCCTGCCGGCCGGGATCAACGCCGCGGCTTTCCGCGGATTCTTCGCCGGCCTGCAGGATTACTGGCCGGGCGATGGCGTGGCGGAGGTGGCACTGGGCGGACCGCTCTGGCCAAGACTCACCGATCAGTCACGGGGTGTCATCGTGGTCGGACCCAACGAGCCGGTTTCCGCGGATTTATTTGCGCAGAACGTCGGCCGGATATCCCGCGCCCTCGGCTGGCCTGTGCTGGCCGACGCGCTCTCGCCCGGGCGCACCCACGCCGCCGCGGCGGGCCATCTCGTCGTCCATTACGACACGCTGCTGCGGAATGAAAAACTGGCCGCCGCCCTGCAACCGGCCCAGGTGATCTGCATCGGCGGCTGGCCCACGAGCAAGGTGCTACGGGCGTGGCTGCAGCGCGCCGACCCGGAGACGGTGATCGTGACGGAGCGCCCGACCAACGAGGACGCCCTGCACCTGCGCACATCTTTTGCCCGCTGCGAGCTGACGACCTGGAGTCAGGGGTTCCGCGGCAAGAAACGACTCGCGGCCTACGCGAAGCAGTGGCTGGACGCGGACCGGAAAACCAGCCGGGCGCTGGCCGCCGAGTGGCGGAAAATCAAGGGACTCGTCGAGCCGCGATGGGTCGGGGTGCTGGCGCGCGAGCTGCCGGTCGCCACGACGTGCTTCATCGCCAGCTCGATGCCGGTGCGGGACGCGGAATATTTCTGGCCCGCGGGCAATGGCCGCCAGCAATTTCGCTTCAACCGCGGCGCGAACGGCATCGACGGCACGCTCTCGACCGCGCTGGGCGCGGCTCATGGCGGCGCCCCGGCTGTGCTCGTGACCGGCGACCTCGCGCTGCTGCACGACACCAACGGGTTTCTCCTCCGGCCCAAGTTCAAGGGCAGCCTGACCATCGTGCTCATCAACAACGAGGGCGGCGGCATCTTCCAGCACCTGCCGGTCGCGCAATTCAATCCGCCCTTCGAGGAATTCTTCGCCACGCCGCAGGAAGCCGACTTCAAGAAACTTTGCTCCGCCTACGGGGTGGCGCATGTGCGGGTGCGCGACGTACGGCACCTGGCCGGGCTCGTGGCGAAGCTGCCGCCGCGGGGCATCCGCGTGCTGGAGTTGCGCACCGACCGGAAGCGGGACGCGGCATTCCGCCAGGATCTTTTTGCCCGGCTGGCCGGCGGTTAACCGTCACTGCTCCATGGGCAGCTGGATCGCGAAGGTCGTACCGGAGTTCGAGGTGGTGTAATCAAGGGAACCGTGATGAGCCGCGACGATGGAGCGGGCAATCGCGAGGCCGAGGCCGGTGCCGCCGGATTTGCCATGGCTGACGAACGGCTCGAAGAGCGAGGAACGGACCGCCTTGGCGACGCCCGGCCCGTTGTCCGCCACGGTTATCACGCATTGCGTGTGCAGGCGCCGGGCGGAAATGGTGATGCGGCTGTTGGGGCGCTTGCCGAGCGCCTCGCGGGCATTGGTCATGAGGTTCTGCAGCACGCGCAGGAAACGGTCGTCGTCGAGCGGCAGCTCCAGAGTGGTGGGCTTGATGTGCAATTTCACTCCGGCCCGGCCCAGCACGACGACATTGTTCTCCTGCAACTGGGCGAAGACCTCGCCCAACGGCACAGTTTTGAGGTGAAGACGGGTCTCGCCGCGCGCGAACTCCAGCACCTCCTCGACCATGCCGCCCAGCCGGGTGACCTGGCGGAGAATCGTGGCGCACAGCTCCTGCGTCTTGGGATCGCCGTGGCGCTTGGCCAGGAGCTCGGTGACGAGCTTGATGGTGGAGAACGGGCCGCGGAAATCGTGGATCATCGTGTTGGCCATCTCCCCGATGAGGGTGATCTTCTCCTTGCGGACGACTTCGCCGACGTAGCGGGCGTTGGTGGCGCGCAGGTTTTCGCTGACGTGGCTGAAGAGCCGGAGCACGGTGTGCCACGAGGATTGGGAGAGCAGATGGAGAAACGGCTTCCCGGGGATGCGACCCAACTGCACCGGGCCGTCGGCGGTGGCGGCGGTGCTGCGGGTCGAACCGTCCAGCACGCCGAGCTCGCCGAAATAGTCGTCGGGTCCCTTGTAAGCGATGACCTGCTGGGCCCCGCCGGGGGTCTTCTTCGTCAGGACGATGCGCCCGGTAAAGACCAGGTAGATGCAATTGGAAACGCTGTCCTCCTCGAAAATCAGAGCCTTGTGCGGGAAACGCACGAGTCGCACCTCCTTGGCCAGCTTGGCTCCCTGCGCGGCCGGGAAGTGGCTGATGAAGCGGTGCGAGCGGATGTCCATTCGCACCAACCAAACAGTCCCCGGCACCCCGCGCAAGCCGCTAGAGCTGGATCGGCATGCCGACCTCAATGATTTGCATCGGCGGGAGGCGGTAGTAATCCCGGACTTGGCGGGCGTTCCGGCTGAGGAAGGCGTAGAAATGTTTCTGCCATTCGAACATCCTCGCGTCACCGCCGGTGATGATCATCTCGCGGTTGAAGTAGTAGGTGGCTTCGTTGAGCTTGAGCGGCACGCCGGCGTCACGGACGTTCTCCATGAGCGTGGAGACATCGGGCGACTCCATGTAGCCGTAACGGGCCACCGCGCGCCAGACGCCATTGCCGATCTCGCTGACTGTGAAACGCTCGCCCTCGTCCACGGTGGGGACGTCCTCCGTGGTGATGCTCAGCAGCACGACGGTTTCGTGGAGCACCTTGTTGGCCTTGACATGATGGAGCAGCACGAGCGGGGTGCCCGTGGGGTTGCCGGCCATGAACACGCCGGTGCCCCGCACGCGGGCGACGCGGTCGCTGTTCGCAATATTGCGCAGCTCGTCTTCGGTGATCTCGTTGGCGTAGATGCGGCGGAAAATCTCGGTCTTGCCGCTCTTCCACGTGTGCATGACGGCCAGCAGGGCGAGGCCGACGACGATGGGCAGCCAGCCGCCGTCGGAAAACTTATGGAGGTTCGCCGCGATGAACGCAGCCTCGATGGTGACGAAAATGACGGCGAGGGGCAGGATTCTCCACCAACCCCACGACCAGCGCAGCCGGGCGACGCGGAAGAACGCCAGGGTGGTGACGAGCATGGTGCCGGTCACCGCGATGCCGTAGGCCGCGGCCAGCCGCTCGCTGGAGCCGAAGGTCAGCACGACGTAGATGGAACCGAGGGCGAGGGCGATGTTGACCAGCGGAAGGTAGATCTGACCGAAGTGCAGGGCGTTGGTGTATTGGATCTTCAGGCGCGGAAAATAGCCGAGCTGGATCGCCTGCCGTGTGAGCGAGAAAGTGCCGGAGATGAGCGCCTGGCTGGCGATGATGGCCGCCCCGATGGACAGGCCGATGAGGCACAGCCGCGGCATGCCCTCCGGTACGAGGGCAAAGAAGAGATTGCCGATGTCCGCCGGATGCTCGAGGGCAAAGGCCCCCTGGCCGAAGTAGTTCAGCAGCAGGCCGGGGAAGGCGATGCCATACCAGGCGAGGGAAATGTATTTGCGGCCGAAGTGGCCCATGTCGGCGTAGAGCGCCTCCGCGCCCGTGATGGCAAGCACCACCGCGCCGAGAATGACCGCGGCGTAGCCGGGGTGGCCGAGCAGCAGGTTGACGCCATGCATCGGGTTGAGCGCCGCCAGCACGCGGGGATTGTCCACGATGTGCCACAAGCCGGTGAGCCCGATGGTGAGGAACCACAGGAGCATCACCGGCCCGAAGACGCGGCCGATTTTCTTGGTGCCCTTGAACTGGAAGTAGAACAAGCCGATCAGGATCACGCAGCTGACCGCCGGGATGTAATGCTCGTAGATGGGGTCGAAACTCTTCAGTCCCTCGACCGCGCCCAGCACCGAGATGGCGGGAGTAATGACCCCGTCGCCATAGAGCAGCGCGGCGCCAAACAACACGAGCAGCGTGAACCATCCGGTCCTGGCGGTTTTGTCGCGGTCGGGGTGGGTGAGCGCCAGCAGGGCGAAGATGCCGCCCTCGCCGCGATTGTCGGCCCGCATGACGATCAGCAGGTATTTGACGCAAACCACCAGCACCAGCGCCCAGAAGACGAGCGAGAGCGCGCCGAGGATGCCCGCGGCCCGATCGTTGACCGGCAGCGCGTGCAGGCATTCCCGCAGTGCGTAAAGCGGGCTTGTGCCGATGTCGCCGAAGACCACGCCCAGCGCACCGAGGGTGAGTCCTGCGCTGGCCGTTGTGGTGACCTTATGGCCGGGGGGGTGCATGCGAAAGCGGCATTGTCGGGCTGCCGCCCCGCACTCCAAGCAGTATTCCGCCAAATGCGAAAACTGCTTGACGCCTTTGGTAAAAAACGGGCCGGGTTGGCAAAAACGGTTGCCGCTCAGGCCTTTTCAAGCGACCTTGCGCCATGCGTCCCGCCTGGAAAACCGCCAAGAAATACGAGGATATCATCTACCAGAAAGCCGCCGGCATGGCAAAGATCACCCTCAACCGGCCGGAGAAGCGCAATGCCTTCCGGCCGCAGACGGTGGCCGAGATGCACAACGCGCTGCTCGACGCCCGTGAAGATCAGTCCATCGGCGTCGTTTTTCTCACCGGTGCCGGTCCGGCCAAGGACGGCAAATACGCCTTCTGCTCCGGCGGCGACCAGTCCGTCCGCGGCCACGGGGGCTACATCGACGGCAAGGGCGTGCCGCGGCTCAACGTCCTCGAGGTCCAGAAGTTAATCCGCTCGATGCCCAAGGTGATCATCGCGCTCGTCGCCGGTTACGCCATCGGCGGCGGCCATGTGCTGCACGTCATGTGCGACCTGACCATCGCGGCCGACAATGCCATCTTCGGCCAGGTCGGCCCCAAGATGGGCAGCTTCGACGGCGGTTTCGGCTCCAGTTACTTGGCGCGGATGGTCGGCCAGAAGAAAGCCCGCGAAATCTGGTTTCTCTGCCGGCAATACAACGCCACGGAGGCGCTCGCGATGGGCCTCGTCAACAAGGTGGTGGACGTGAAGCACCTCGAGGCCGAGGGCGTCGCGTGGGCCCGGGAGATTTTGCAGCGCAGCCCGCTCGCCATCCGCTGCCTCAAGTCCGCCTTCAACGCCGAGCTCGACGGCCAGAGCGGCATCCAGGAACTCGCGGGCAACGCCACCATGCTTTATTACATGACCGAGGAGGCGAAGGAGTTCATGACCGCGCAGAAGGAGAAACGGAAGCCGAGGTCCGAGAAGTTCCCGTGGCTGCCGTAGGTTGACTGCCGTGCATCCGGCATTCGCGCAGACCGATCACCGCCCGTGGCCAGCGCCCGGAAGACCCTGGGCCTGGAGCATGCAATGGCTGGACCTGACTTTCATCCATTTCGAGGTCGAGGCGGCGAAGTTGCGAAAGCTGCTCCCGGCCGGAGTGGAACTCGATCTCCATGGCGGCAAGGCCTGGATCGGGCTGGTGCCTTTTCGCATGGAGGACGTGACCAGGCGCGGCTGGCCGGCGCCGGCCTGGCTCTGTGATTTCCCGGAGATAAACGTCCGCACCTATGTGACTGTCGGCGGCAAACGCGGCGTGTGGTTCCTGAGTCTGGATGCCACCAACGCACTGGCGGTCTGGACCGCGCGCACTTTTTTCCACGCTCCTTATTTCACGGCCGAGGTGGCCCTGACCGAAACCAGCGAAGGCATCAATTATTCCGCCCGCCGGGGCGGGCGGCAGTTTGACGCCACCTGCACACCCGGGGATCCGGCGTCGTGTCAGCCGGGCTCGTTTGCCGAGTGGGCCACGGAGCGCTACTGTCTCTACAGTGTTTCCCGGAACACCGGCGGCCTGTTCCGCACGGAAGTGCAGCACCCGAAGTGGCCGCTGCAACGCGGCCGGATTGAAATTCAAACGAATACACTCTCGGAGGTTTCGCTCGGGCCCATGCACCCGGAGGTGCTGTTTTCCCGCCAGCTCGACGTGGTGATGTGGTCGCTGGAGCAGATCAACTGACAGCTCAGCCCTTGCTGTGAGCGTCGCCATCCGTCGCCCAGACGACCAGCCAGCCACTGTCCTTGTCCACATAGACCATGGTCGAGGCACTGGCATCGCCTGCCTCGACAAAGTCGGCGCGGGCAACCTCGGCCGCAGGTGCGGCCGGGGCAAACGGTTCGGCTGAGGGCGAGCGCAAACCAAGCCAGGCCAGGGTGAGCGCCGCCGTGGCGGCAAGCGGGATGCTGAACCAGATGATCGGCGCAAGCGGGCGCTTCTTGACCGGTTTGGCGGCCTCGTCGTGCAGTTGCGCGCGAAGATCACGCCACGCCTCGTTCGCATCCGGCACGGCGACATTCGCGGCGTCTGCCTGGAAGGCGCCCAGCGCCTCGGCCAGGCGGGCCCGCAATTGCCGGCAGGCGGGGCAGGTTGCGACATGCCGCTCAAGGGTGGCGCGTTGCCCGGAAGTCAGCCCACCGTCCCGTTCAGCCAAGAGCTGAGTCTCGTTGTCGCGGCAGTTCATGGGAGTGATCGGGTGTAGGAGCTTGCTTGCAAGCGATGTTGAAATTCGGGGCTGGATTAATCGCCTGCGAGCAGGCTCCTACAGTTGGAGGCGGGAATCAGCCACGCCGGCCGTAGCTGTAATCGTGATCGCACCGGTCGGACCGATCAGACCAGTCGTTGGACACCCAGACGCGGTCGGTGCGGTAGATATAGTAACCCTCGACATAGCGCCGGTAGCTGCAGCCATGGTAACCGCGTTCGACGAGCCAGTAGCCGGGCACCCAGGTCCGGACGGTGACATCCTTCCAGTAACCTTCGTCGCAGCGGTCGTTGCGATCGTTGACGATGACGGTGGCGGAACCACGGTCAGCGTAGGAGTAATCGTGCCGGCTGTCATTGATGGCCGAGGCGACAATCAAGCCGCCAAGAAAGCCACCGATGATGGCGAGACCCTTGTCGCCGGCCTGGGCGGGCTTGGGCGCGAGGGACAGGGCGGTGGCGGCGATAAGGGCGAGAGCGGTGATTTTGTTTTTCATATGTCCTCCAAGGTTGGGTTCACTCCTTGGGACGAGGCTCCCGGCGGGTTTATTCAATATTCGCGCGGCAGAATTCAGGGGTGCCCTAAATGCCTGCAGGGCAGGCGCCTGTCGCCCGGCATTTATCGGCCGATTAGGATCACGGCGTAGACCTCGTCCCCGTTGCCGGTGGAGGGACCGCCGAGAACCGCAGGCACGCCGGGGCTGAGCACCAGCCCGGTGTTCATCAGCGTGCGGCGGCCCGCCACCCAGCGCACCCGGACATGAATGCCCTTGCCGTCGGAGCTGTCGGTCTCGACCACGAGTTGATGGCCATCGCCGAGCGAGAGCTGGCCGCGTTCGGTAACATTGACCGTCGCGTGGTCTTCGCCCAGAAAACGGTAGCTCTCAAAGCGCAGGATGCGGCGCAACGTGGGCTCGTAGGGCGCGAGGCGGCGGTCGGTGTCGCCGGGTTCGTTGGAGGCGGAGATGAGAATGCCTTGGATGCTGACGCCCTCGGCGGGGCGGGCGGCGAGGGCCAGGCCGGGCAGGATCGCCAGCAAGAGAAAAGGGATGATTTTTGAACAGTTCATGGTTTGGCTCCTAGTTTTTGCGCCAGCAGGCGGCGCGCGTGATAAAGTCGGGACATGACGGTGCCGGTCGGGATGCCGGTGGCGCGGGCGATTTCCTCGTAAGAAAGCCCCTGAATCTCCCGCAAGGCAAGCACGGCGCGCTGCTTGGGCGGCAGGGCGGCGATGGCGCCGTGAAGTTGCGCTCGGCGCTCGGCCTGCTCCGTGTCCTGCCGGGTGTCGTCGGCCGCGACGGGCTCGGGTACGGACTCGACCGTGGCGTCGCCGGTGGCAAAGGGCAGAAAGCGATCATACCAGCGCCGGTTTTTGCGCAGGTGATCGATGGCGCGCCGCACCGCGATGGGATGCAGCCAGGTGGTGAATTTCGCCTCGCCGCGGAAGCCGGGCAATTGCCGCCAGACGGTGAGCCAGATTTCCTGGCAGACATCGCGGGTGTCGTGCTCGTTGCGCACCATGGAATAAACGAGCCGGAAGATCCGCTCGTAGTGGGTCCGCATGACCGCGCCGAAGGCCGCCTCGTCGCCCGTCTGCGCACGGCGCAGCAATTCAGGATCGATGTCATCAGAGGACGGGGTTGGGTCGGGCACGGGTGGGGGACAGGGGGCGGTCAGGACGGTTCCAGTTTGGACAGGACCACCCGGGCGTCGAGCGGAAGGTCGACATGAATCAGGCTGCGGTTGAGCGCCGCGGGATTGGGCGAGCGCAGGCAGAACGCATAGGCCTCGCCGAGGGCAATGTGATTGCCGGCGTTTTCATCGAGCAACGGGTGGTGAAACAGGCGTCCGGAGCGGGCGAGCGACGTTGCGTGCAGCACCAGGGCGACTTCGCCCAAACGCGACGCCCCTTCATCGGTGGTGAGCATTTGCTGCAGGAGGGCGTCATTGGTGCGGGCGGCGGCCTGCACCACCCGGCCGTGCCGAAACTCCAGCTCGATGCCGTCGATCACTGCGCCGCCGTAGTTGACCGGGCGCGAAACACGAACCGTTCCTTCCGCCGAATCGCGGTGCGGCAGAGTGAACACTTCCTCGGTTGGCAGATTGGCCACGAAAGGCCGGCCGGACTTCGCGGTCAGTTGCGCCGTGAACCAGAGGTGCTCCGGGGGCAGGGTGACTGTGAGATCGGAGCCTGCGCCCTGATAGCGCAGGGTTTTGAGCCGTTGCGCGTTCAGCGCGTCGCGGCATTTTTCCAATGCCTGCAAGTGGGCCAGCCAGGCGGCGAGTGGATCGGTTGAAGGGGAAATCCGCATCGCCTCGAACACGGATTCCCACAAGGCCGCGAGCCGTCCGGCGGAGGGCAGGTCGGCATAGACGATTTTCGCCCAGCCCGGCGACGGCGCGGGCGCCACGGTCCAATTGGTCGCGCCTTGTACGAGTTGCTGGGCGATGGGCCCGAAATGCTCCCAGCCAATCCGGCGCAGCTCGCCCGCGCTCTCCGACGGGATGTCGTCCAGCAGCGTGGGCTGGCT
>DATFUQ010000211.1:0-10421 GCA_035260745.1 Lacunisphaera sp.
GAGGGGGACGCGGTAGTTGGTGAGGCCGAGGCAGTTGAGGACGAACTGTGTCATCTCGATGCAGCCGCTGAATTCGGCGGCGACCTGCTCTTCCATGCAGAACAGGTGGGCGTCGTCCTGCGTGAAGCCGCGGACGCGGGTCATGCCGTTGAGCTCGCCGGACTGCTCCCAGCGGTAGACGGTGCCGAACTCGGCAAGGCGCACCGGCAGGTCGCGGTAGGAATGCGGTTGCGACGAGTAGATTTTCACGTGGTGCGGGCAGTTCATCGGCTTGAGCAGGAAGCCGTCGATGAGCTGGTCGTCGGGGAGGACGCGGTCCTTGGTGATGGTTTCCTTGCCGGTGAGCTTGTTGACTTTCTCGGCGAGGTGGACGGACACGGCGTCGATGCGGTTGGACATCTCGGCGCAGGAGCAGCCGGAGGAGATGAGCTGGTCAAGGAAGTCGCGCTCGACCACCGGCGGGAACTGCGAGTCCTTGTAATAGGGGAAGTGGCCGGAGGTCTTGTAGAGCGAGAGCCGGCCGATGTGCGGCGTGAAGACCTGCGAGTAACCCTGTTTTTTCAACTCGGCGGAAATGAAGTTCTGCAGCTCCTGGCGGAGGATGGAGCCGTTGGGCGTCCAGAGGATGAGCCCCTGGCCGACGTCCTCGTCGATGTGGAACAGCTTGAGTTCCTTGCCGAGCTTGCGGTGGTCGCGGAGCTTGGCCTGCTCGAGCTGGGTGAGGTAGTTGGCGAGTTCCTCCTTCGAGGGGAAGGCGGTGCCGTAGATGCGCTGGAGCTGCTTGTTGGTTTCGTCGCCGCGGTGGTAGGCGCCGGCGATGGACAGGAGCTTGAACGCCTTGATCTGCTTCGTGTAGCGGACGTGTGTGCCGGCGCAAAGATCGGAGAACTCGCCGTTGGTGTAGAACGATATTTTTTCGCCCTCGGGGATGTCGGCCAGGCGGCCGAGCTTGTAGCGCTCCTGGCCGCGCGACTTGATGATCTGCTCGGCCTCGACGCGCGGGACCTCCTTGCGGGTGAACGCCTGGTTCTCCTCGATAACCTTCTTCATCTCTGCCTCGATCCTGGCGAGATCCTCGGTGGTCAGCTTGTGGTCGAGGTCGATGTCGTAATAGAATCCGGTGTCGGTCGGCGGGCCGATGTCGAGCTTGGCCTCGGGGAAAAGGCGGAGCACGGCGGTGGCGAGCACGTGCGATGCGGAGTGACGGAGCTCTTCCAAGGGAGTCATGGACATGGCGGTGGTTGGTTTTGGTCCTGCGTACGAATGCAGGACCGAAAGTCTGATTGGCGACACAGATTGGCCGCGTGTCAATGCCGGGTTAGAACCAAGGGGTTTTGGCCATAAAAAGCACAAAAGGACGCAAAAAACTGGAGGGCCCAGCGGGAGCTGGGCCCTCCACCAATTACTTCTTCAGCGGCTCGAGGGTGTAGCCGTCCTTGCCGTCCTTCATGGACCAGCCGGCGGCGGCCAGTTCTTTGCGCACGGCGTCGGCGCCGCCGAAGTCCTTGGCCTGCTTCGCGGCCCAGCGCTTCTCGGCAAGGGCGGTAATCGCGGCGGGAACCTCGGCTTTGGGAGCAGCTGCAGCCTGCAGACTGAAACCGAAAGCAAACATCATTCGGTCGAGTGCCTCGAGTAGGCTAGCAGCATGCTTCGGAAGAACGCCTCGAGAGAGGCGATTGATATCGCCGAATAGCTCACCCAAAGCAGCTGGTGTATTTAAGTCGTCGTTTAGAGAGGCGAGAACAAGCGCGAGTTGGCTGTTATTGGGCTCCGGCTTTTCGGCCCCTGCGGCACTCACAAGTCCTTCACGGAATCGGCGAAGGTTGTTCAACGCGCTTTCTGCCGCGTGCAGCGAATCGAGCGTGAAGTTCAGTTGCTTGCGCGGGTGGCCGGAGAGCAGGGCGAAGCGCACGGCCATGGCGGAGTAGCCCTTGGCCAGCAAGTCGCCGAGAACGTAGTAGTTCCCCTTGCTCTTGCTCATCGTGGTGCCGTCCACCAGCAGGTGTTCGCTGTGATACCAGTGGTTCGCGAACTTGGTGCCGTTGCAGCACTGGCTCTGGGCGATCTCGTTTTCGTGGTGGGGAAAGAGCAGGTCCACGCCGCCGGTGTGGAGGTCAATCGTGTCGCCGAGGATGGCCTTGCTCATGGCGCTGCACTCGATGTGCCAGCCGGGACGGCCGGCGTCGGCGCCGCGCGGGCCGGGCCACTTGACGTCGCCGTCCTCCGTGGGTTTGTGGGCCTTCCAGAGCGCGAAGTCGGAGATCGAGTCCTTGTGGTCGGAGTCGGCGACGGTATCGGTGGCCTGGAGTTCGCGCTCCTTGACGCGCGAGAGTTTCCCGTAGTCGGCGAAGGACGAGACCTTGAAATACACCGAGCCGTCAGCGGCGCGGTAGGCGTTGCCCTTCTCCATCAGCACCTCGATCATGTTCACCTGCTCCTTGATGTAGCCGGTGGCGGTGGGTTCGGCGTGGGGCGGCAGAAGGTTGAGGGCGGCGCAGTCGGCATGGAACAGGTCGGTCCATTTCTTTGTGATCTCCGCCAGTGGGCGCTTCTCTGCCCGGGTCTGGCCAATGGTGCGGTCGTCCACGTCGGTGAGGTTGCGCACGTGCTTCACCTTGTCCTTACCGAACTCGAGCTCGAGCAGCCGGCGGATGACGTCGTTGATGATGAAGGTCCGGAAATTGCCGATGTGGGCCGGAGCATAGACCGTCGGGCCGCAGTTGTAGAAACGGAAGACATCCTTCGGGTCGTTTGGATCAGGACGACGAAGTTCCTTTAGGCTGCGGGTGAGGGAATCGTGTAGGCGGATTGGCATGTAGCTCGTAAAGTTGACCACAAAAGGCGCAAAAAGCGCAGAACTTTCAATCCCGGATTAGCCAACTGATTTTTTGCCACAAAGAGTCACAAAAAGAGTGGTATCTGTCGGCGAATGATTTCCGCGCGCCTACAGGCGCCTTGAGAGCCAAAGCTGTCTGCGTTTTTGTGCTTTTTGTGGCCAAACTGCCTTGGTTGGTTGGCAAAAGATTAGCGTGAAATGGCGCCAATTAGTGGTTTACTCCCGGCTTTCCACTTCCATGGCCAAGAAATTCCAGCTCAACCTCACGCATCGTCCGCGGCGCCTGCGCCGGCAGCCCAGCCGCCGCGCCCTCGTGACCGAAACGGTGCTGCGGGTGGAGGATCTCATTGCCCCGCTGTTCGTCGTGGACGGCAAGGGCCGGCCCGAGCCGATCGCGTCCATGCCGGGTGTCAGCCGCTTCAATCTCGCCGACCTGGTCCGGGAATGCCGCGAGCTGCACCAGCTCGGGGTGCCGGCCGTGGCACTGTTTCCGAAACTCGACGCCAAATTGAAGGATGCGGACGGCACCGAGGCGCTCAATAAAAACACGCTGGTGTTGCGCGCGGTCCGCGCCGTGAAGAAAGCCGTGCCGGAGCTGACGGTCATCACCGACGTCGCGCTCGATCCCTACACCAGCCACGGGCACGACGGCGTGCTGACCGCGGCCGGCGACGACGTGGACAACGACCGCACGGTGGCGATCCTGTGCCGCATGGCGGTGCTGCAGGCGGCGGCCGGCGTGGATTTTGTCGCACCCTCTGACATGATGGACGGCCGCGTCGGCGCGATCCGCAAGACGCTCGATGCCGCGGGGCACACCGACACGGGCATCCTGGCTTATTCGGTGAAATTCAACTCGGCTTACTACGGTCCGTTCCGCGAGGCGGTGGGCAGCGCACAGGCCGCGGGCACGCGGCTGCTCAGCAAGGCCACCTACCAGATGAACCCCGCCAACCGCCGCGAGGCGGTTCGCGAGATGCAACTCGATGTGCAGGAGGGCGCCGACATCGTGATGGTGAAGCCCGCCGGCCTCTACCTCGACATCATCCGCGAGGTGCGGAACAACACCCGGCTGCCTGTGGCGGCGTATCAGATTTCCGGTGAATATGCCCAGATCCAGGCGGCGGCGAGGCTCGGCTGGCTCGACCTGGCGCGCTGCCGCGACGAATCGCTGCTGGCCATCAAGCGCGCCGGCGCGGACATGATCCTGACCTATTTCGCCAAGGACGTGGCGAAGGCCCTCAAGAAATAGGGCGCCTCACTTCCGCGGCCCGTGCCGCAGCGTGCTGTGCCGGACGCTGTAGCCGAAATAAACCGCGAAACCGAGGGCCATCCAGATGGCGAGCCGCAACCACGTGTCGACGGGGAGCATATACATCTGCAACAGGCAGGTGGCGACGCCGAGGATAGAGACGAGGGGCAGCCACGGCGTGCGGAAGGGCCGGGGCAGGTCGGGGCGCTTGACCCGCAGCACCCAGACGCCGAGGCAGACGAGGGCGAAGGCCATGAGCGTGCCGATCGAAATGAGTTCGCCCAGCAGATCGAGCGGCAGCAAGCCGGCAACAATGGCGCACACGACGCCGGTCAGGATGGTCGTGACGTGCGGCGTGCGGAAACGCGGATGGATCTTGCTGAACGAGGGCGGCAGCAGGCCGTCCTTGGCCATCGAGAAAAAGATGCGCGGCTGGCCGAGCAGCGAGACCAGGCAGACCGAGGTCAGGCCGGCGATCGTGGCGATCTCGATGCTGATGCGCAGCCAGCCGGGGGCGTGCACCTGCTGCAGGGCGAAGATAAACGGCGCATCGACGCCGAGCTTGGTGTAGTTGACCATGCCGGTGAGCACCGCGGACACCCCGATGAAGAGCACCGAGCAGACCGCAAGACAGCCGAGCAGGCCGATCGGCATGTCGCGCTGCGGGTTGCGTGCCTCCTGCGCGGCGGCGGAGACGTTGTCGAAGCCCACGTAGGCGAAGAAGATCACCGCGGAGCCCTTGAAGACGCCGCTCCAGCCGAACTCGCCGAAGGTGCCGTTGTTGGGCGGAATGAAGGGCGTCCAGTTGGCCGCCACAACCTCGCGGTGGCCGAGCATCCACCACAGGCCGTAACCGATGAGCACCACGAGGACGCCCACCTTGATGAAGACCATCGAATTGTTGAAGTTCGCGGACTCCTTGATGCCGATGACCAGCACGACGGTGAGCGCCAGTGAGATGAAGACCGCAGGCAGATTGATCAGGGTGCCCGTGGTGACCAGCGGATGGTATTCGTAGGCGAAACCCAGCAGGTGCGTGGTCACCGTCTGGGTCCGGTCGATGGCAAACGGCGCCGAACCGATGACCGCGGGGATCTTGATGCCGAACCACGGCTCGGCGAGGAATTCCTGGATCGCACCCGACCAGCTGACGGCCACCGCGGCGCCGGAGAAAAGATATTCGAGGATCAGGTCCCAGCCGATGACCCAGGCCAGGAATTCACCCATCGTCGCGTAGGTGTAGGTGTAGGCGCTGCCGGCGACGGGAATCATCGTGGAGAACTCGGCGTAGCACAAGCCGGCGAAGAGGCAGGAGATGCCGCAGAGGATGTAGGACAACACGATGGCCGGGCCGGCGTAATTGGCCGCGGAAGTGCCGGCCAGGACGAAGATGCCGGCGCCGACCACCGAACCGATGCCCAGGCTGATGAGGTTGAGCGGGCCGAGCTCGCGCTTCAGGCGATGCTCGCCGGTCGACTCGGACTCGGCAATGAGCGTGGCGACCGGTTTGGTTTGGAAGAGCCTCACGGAACGGGGGCCCCGACCTTGAGCTTCGCTCCGGAACCGCCGCTGGCGCAGCCGGCCGGCAACAAAATCAACGAAAGCGCGGCCAGGAAACTGGGCGGACGGAGCGAAATCATGGGGATGAACCGTAACTGACCGTTCGCCCGCACGGTGGCAACAAGCCTTTTAGCGGCTGCGCTTGGTCTTGCGCGGGCGCTCGCCCTCTTCCTCCTCGTCCTCGCCGTCGTCGTCCTTGTCTTTGTCCTTGTCCGCGGGTTTGTCTTCGCCGTCCTTGTCCTCGCCGCCCTCGTCGTCGTCGTCCCACTTGAGCGAGGCGTCGTTCTTGAGTTTTTCCTCCTCACCGGCCTCGACCTCGGGCAAATCGTCCTCGTCCTCCTCCGCGGCGCCCTTTTCACCCTCGTCGTCGTCGTCGCCGTGGCCGGCGGGCATGAAGTCGAGGATGGCGGTGATTTCCTGGAACAGGTGCACGGCGCGGCCCTCGATGAAGTCGTTGTTTTGCGCCTCGCGGAGCTGGTCCTCGACCTCGTCCACCGTGAGCTTCTCCTCCAGGTCCAGCAGGTCGTTGAGCAGTTTCACGCGCAGGCGGGTGATGTGGTCGAGGAAGTCGGCGTAGGGCCCGTTCTCCTCGTCGATGACGTCGGGCAGGGCGAAGAGCTTTTCCTCGGACTCCAGCAGGGGCTGCTTGGTGCGGGCGAGACGTACCTTGCCCTTGCCCAGGTCCTTGGTGATGCGGAAGGGGATGAAGGTGCGCTCGAAGATGTCGGTGTCGAAGCCGTATTCGCGCAGCGGGTCGATCAGCTCGATGATGTGGTCGACCTGCCGGGGGTCGATGATGCTCAGGCCGTCCACGTCCCAGTGAACCGGATCGCTGACCTCGTCGACCCACCAGTTGTGGTCGTCGCCGAGCCGGACAATGCACCATTCAAGTTGGGGGGATCCTTTCGGCATGGGTGTTCTGATTTCGCTGCACGAAAAGGGGCCCGCTCCGCCCTTGTCAAATCTTGAAACGCAGAAACTTGGAAAATCTTTCAGTCCTTGAGATCGGACGTAAAATTCGGCGGCAGGGTGCGCCGGAAGGCGTAAATAACAAGTCCAAAAATTCTCCCCCGGGCGTGGCGGGACGGACGCTTGAAAGTTGCCCCGTGGGTGCCACTGTCCGCGGCACATGGGCTGGCTCTATCAACACGCCGTCAAACCGGCGCTTTTCCGCCTCGATCCGGAGCGGGCGCACGAAGCGGCGGTGGACGCACTGGCCCTGCTGGGGATGATCCGGCCGCTCTGCGCGGTGCTGGAGCGGGTACACCGCCTGCCGCCGCAGGTGCACCGGCCGGTGGAATGCTTCGGCTTGAAATTTCCCAATGCGGTCGGCCTGGCCGCCGGGTTCGACAAGAACGGCCGCGCCTGGCGCGCCGCCGCCGCGCTGGGCTTCGGCCACGTCGAGATCGGCACCGTCACGCTCCACGCGCAACCCGGCAACGAACGGCCGCGCGCCTTCCGCTATCCGGCGGAGGAGGCGCTCATCAACCGGCTGGGCTTCAACAACGCCGGCGCCGCGGCGTTGGCCGCCCGGCTGGCGAAGCTCCCCGGCCCGGGCCGGCGGATCATCCCGCTCGGCATCAATCTCGGGAAAAGCAAGGTCGCGTCGCTCGACGAGGCAGTGGAAGATTATCTCGGCAGCTTCCGGCTGCTGGCGGAGCACGCGGACTACGTGGCGGTGAACGTCAGCAGCCCCAACACGCCCGGCTTGCGCGAGTTGCAGGACGCCGCATGGCTCTCGCCGCTGCTCGCCGCGCTGGTGGCGGAGAACGCCGCGCGCACCGCCGCGGGCCGGCCGCGCCGGCCGCTGCTGTTGAAAATCGCGCCCGACCTGGGTTTCCCGCAAATCGACACAGTGCTGCAGGTCGTCGCCGACCTGCGGCTCGACGGCATCATCGCGACCAACACGACGCTCGCCCGGCCCGGTTCACTGGCGGCGGTCAAAGAGACGGGCGGGTTGAGCGGCCGGCCGTTGCAGCGGCGTTCGACGGAAATCATCAATTATATCGCCCGCGCCACCTCGGGCCGTCTGCCGATCATCGGCGTCGGCGGCATCATGGACGAGGCGTCGGCGGGCGAGAAGCTCGATGCCGGCGCCACGCTCGTGCAGCTTTACACCGGGCTGGTCTACCGCGGGCCGTTCTTCGCCGCCGAAGTCGCGCGCGCCCTGGCCCAGCGCCAGCGGAAGCAGCGGACATAGCCCGCCAAAAAAAGCCCGCCCGGCGGATCAGGGCTGGGCTTCGGGCTTGGATTCCTCGGCGGATGGCGTTTCTCCCACGGGTGCCGGTTCCTCTGCTGGCGGTGTGGCGGCCTCGGGTATGGCTTCCTCGGCAGAGGAGGCTTCGGCGGGTTTGCCAGCCGGGGCCTCAGCGGAGACTGGCGCCTCCGGAAAGTCCACCGGGTCGTTTTCCTCGTCGCCGGCCTCGGCCTTCCTGGCGGATTGCGGGGCCATCGGCGGCGGGGCGAAGAGTTTGCCGTCGGAGAATTCCGTCACGTAGCCCTCCATGACGAGCCAGCGCAGGTCGTTGCTCATTTTGCGGAGCTTCTCGGACTGCTCCGGCGGCAGGGCCGCAAAGGGCGCCGGCGATTGCGGCGTGCCTTCCGGCAGCGGCGCGGCCGCCAGGGCGGCGGCCACGTCGATCGCGAGGAAGCTCTTGGGCAGAGCCTTCACGGGCACCATCGGGTTCTTCTCGATGAAATCGATCAACGCGGTAATGGACTCGGAGAAAACCTGGCCCGGCACGCGGAAGCGGCGCTTGACGGCGCAGACGTAGGAGACGCCGCGCGAGCCCTTCTTAAAAATGGTGAAGCCTTCGCGGCGCAGGCGGCCACGGAGCGCGTTGGCCGTGTCGAGCGGGAAGCGGCGCTGGCGCTCGACGTGGCCCTCGAGGGCGCGGCGGATTTCGCCGGGCGGCAGCTTCTCGATGAGCTTGCCGTGGAAGCGCACCGTCTCGACGGCCCGCACGACCTTGTCGCGCGCATTGGCCAGCAGATGCAGACGGGCGTCCTCGATGCTGTCGAAAGTGAGGGCGGCGGGGGCCGCAGGGACGGCCGGCGCCTCAGCGACGGGCACGGCAGCTGCCACGTGCGATAGAGTATCGGCTGAGGGAGCCAAGGTTTCAAGCGCAGGAGCGTTCTCCACTGGCGACGGGGCCGGGGCAACCGGCGGAACGGGGACCTCGATCGGCGGCGTGCTGGGTGTCCGTGCGACCGGGGGTTTCCAGGTGTAGCGCACGGCCTTCTTCATCTTCTCCAGCCACTGGGCGATGACCTCGGGCTCGCGCATGGAGACAATGCTCTCGCGGAACCGCTCGAAGGGCATGCGGCTGAGCTTGGCGGCGTGATGCTGCTGCAGGATATTCTGGTAACGGTGGTGGTTGGGCGGCCCGAGCAGCTCGCCGGTGATGCCACACTTGTTGATGATCGGGAAATTCCCCTTCGGGGCCTCGACCTCGACCTCCTGCAGGTCGAAGAAGGCGCCGAGGTTGTTGCCCAGCGCGTGCTGGATGGCGGCGTCCTCCGTGTCGAACGGCAGGTGGTCGGGCAGCGACATGAAGAGCGGGGCGGGCTTTGCGGGCACGGCCGGCTTGGCCGGGGTCTCCCCCTCGGCGGCGGGTGCGGCCGGCGCCGGGCGCTCGGGCCGGGCGCGCTGGAGCACGATGACGAAGCGGTCGTTCTTTTCGAGCACCGCCTTGGTGATTTCAAAAAGCTGGTAGGTGCGGCAGGAGGCGCGGACGGCCTTCACCATCGCGGCGAAGCCGTTGTCCTCGGGATAGCAGGTCGCGACAAAATACGGGCTGATGTAGGGCGCGCGGTCGAACTGCTGGCCGCCACCCTCGCGGCGCTGTTCGCCCCCGCGGAAATCCCGGCGGCGCTCGACGCCACCCGGGCCACCGCGATCGAAGCGCCGGCGGTCGCCGCCCGGCGGCTGACCCTCGCCCGCCGGTGCGCCGGCCGGAGTCCCCGGCGCACCCGTCATCGGGCCGGCCGGCTTGTGGAATGTGCGACGATCGCGCGGCGGCGCGCCGCGCCCGCCGCCATCGTCCCGGCGCGGAGGCCGGTCGCCGCGGTCAAAATCGCGTTCGCGGCGGCCAGGGGACACCGGTTTAACCTCGGTCCACTGCGTGCCGAAGTTGAAAGTCTGCAACTGGCTGAGGTCGATTTTGTTCAACCCCGGCTCGTTGGTTTCGTTGGCGGGCTTGGTGTCGTCCATGAAAGTAGCTGAAAAACGGGCGTGGTTACCCGGTAAGTGTCGTAGAGTGGCTTGGAGTTCCGCGTCGCAGGTCAGGCGCGCGGTAAAGTGGTAGATTGCCCTGAGATGAAACACCTACGCAAGCGCATTTCGGGGCTTTACAAGGCCGGACGGATTTACCTAAGTCACCGCTCCTTCAGGTTGGGCATGCTCGGGTGGTGGAATTGGTAGACACACACGTTTGAGGTGCGTGTGCCGTAAGGCGTGCAGGTTCGAGTCCTGTCCCGAGCACCAGCCTTCGCTCCTCCGGAGCTACGGCTGGCCGGCAAGCCCTTATGACCGGAATCCCGCCCAACGCATTTGACCGCCGGGCCTTTATGGCGAAGCTATTGCGCCTCAACCGCCCATGAAATCCGACGCCATCAAGCAGGCCCTGCTCGAATCCTACGCCCGGGACGGCGGCATCAACCACCTCGACGGCGTCAACCTGCCCTCGCAGGACGTCGTCAGCGAGCTGGCCCGCGACTTCATGCACGTGCTGTTCCCCGGGTATTTCGAGCAGACCAGCCTGGCGCAAAAGG
>DATFUQ010000212.1:0-2305 GCA_035260745.1 Lacunisphaera sp.
GCATGGCCATCTACATGTTCCTGATAGACTGGCTCCAGCAGGCCCTTGAGGGCGGCCTCGATGTCGTCCATCAGCTTGTAGATGACGTTGTACGAGCGGATGTCGACGCCTTCGTTGGCCGCCACGCGCTGTGCCGCGCCATCCACCTTGACGCTAAAGGCGATGATGATGGCCTTCGACGCCGCCGCCAGATGTACGTCGGTCTCCGACACGTTGCCGACCCCATCGTGGATCAGCCGCACCTTGAGATTTTCGTCGCCCGCACGCGAGAGCGCATGCTTGATGGCCTCGGCCGACCCCTGCACGTCCGTCTTGACAAGCAGGTTCAGCTCCTTGACCTTGCCCTCTTGCATCTGCATGTACAGCGTGTCGAGCGAGACGCTGGCCTGCGCCGCCGTCTGCGCCGCCGCCCGCCGCTGCTCCGCCATCGAGCGGGCGACTTTCTCATCCGCGACAACCTCGAGCCGGTCGCCGGCGGCCGGCACCTCCGGCAGGCCGAGAATGCCGACCGGCGTGCTCGGCCCCGCCTTCTTGATGCGCTCGCCCGCGTCGTCGAACATGGCGCGCACCTTGCCATAGACCGTGCCGACGACGATCGTGTCGCCCAACTTGAGCGTGCCCTCCACGATGAGCGCCGTGGCGGTCGCGCCGCTGTTCTTGTCGAGCCGCGCCTCGATGATGACACCCTGGGCGTGCCCGTTGGGGTTCGACTTCAGATCCCCGATGTCCGCGACGAGCAGCAGCATCTCGAGCAGCTCCGCGATACCGGTGCCCTTCTTCGCCGAGACCGGCACACAAATCACATCGCCGCCGAACTCTTCGATCACGACACCGTGATCGGCGAGCTGTTGCTTGACCTTGTCGGGATTGGCCCCCGCCTTGTCAATCTTGTTCAGCGCCACCACGATCGGCACCTTGGCCGCGCGTGCGTGATCGATCGCCTCCTGCGTCTGCGGCATCACACCGTCATCCGCGGCGACGACGATCACCGCGATGTCAGTGACCTGTGCGCCGCGGGCGCGCATCTGCGTGAAAGCCTCGTGACCCGGCGTGTCCAGAAAGGTGATCTTGCGGCCGTTGACCTCGACCTGATACGCGCCGATATGCTGCGTGATGCCACCGGCCTCGCCGGCCGCGACGCGCGTGTTGCGGATCGCGTCCAATAGCGACGTCTTGCCATGGTCCACGTGGCCCATCACGGTGACGACCGGTGGACGTAGCAGGCGGCCGAGATCCTCGGCGTGAGCACGGGCGCCGATGAGGTCCGCCTCGGGGCGCGCCGCCACCGCCGGGCTTGGCGCCGCGGCGGCGGCTTCCTCTGGCTCGAAGCCGATGGCCGTCGCCACTTTCGAAGAGGCGTCGTAATTGACGACCTGATTGATGCTGGCGAAGATACCCTGCGAGATCAGCGTGCGAATAATTTCATTGACCGAAACGTCCAGCAGATCGGCGAGGTCTTTCACCATCATCTGCGACGGAATCGTGACCGGCCCGGTCTGTTTCGGCGGCGCGGCCACTCGCGAGCCGCCGGGACCACCGGCGCCGGGTCCGCCCCGCCCATTGCGCTGCCCATGCGTGCGCCCATGGCTGCCACCGGGACGCCCGCCGCCAGGCCGCCCACCGCCGCCGCCAGGCCGCCCACCGCCACCGGGCCGCGGGCCGCCGCCGGGACGTGGTGGCCCACCCGGCCGCGCCGGGGCGGCGCCAGCGGGACGCCCGCCCGGGCCACCTGGCCCACCTGGACGAGGCGGCAGCCCTGGCCGCACGGGAGCGCGCGGAGGCATGCCGCCGGCGGGCCTGCTGGTCATACCGTCGGGTCGCGGGGACCCGGAAGTTGGTCGTGAAGTTGTATCTGGCATTGTGCCCTCCTTTGGATGCACCCCTGGAGCACCCCAGGACAAAAACAGAGGCTGGCCTCTCCAGAGGGAGGAAGCCAGCCCAACGCGGCGCAGTGTTTGTGTCTGGGCCAGAGGTGGCAGCTCGCCGCGTGAGAATCTCACGAACGGATCATGCGAGCGCCCTGGTTAAGCACACATAGCAATGCTCTTCTTGCCCCGCGCTGGGGTCAGGGTATGGAATGACTGGACGTTTCTCGGCGAGCTGCGGTAGACAGTGCTGGATGATCTCGACTCGCCCGGACGCCGCGCACTAGCGCATACTCAACCTGATTAGCATGGCGCACTTTTGCTCCGCTGTCAAGAACCAGGCAGTACTATCGGCGTTCGGTTCTTCTCGGCGCTGCGCGCCCTCGCCATGCAGGATGCGCCAGCCGACTGCGCCAGCCGACCGTTGCCGCAGTCGCTGG
>DATFUQ010000213.1:0-12668 GCA_035260745.1 Lacunisphaera sp.
CAACCCCTCGCTCTACGCGCAGCGCATGGCGGCCTACCTGCAGCGCTACAACCAAATCGAGTCGGGCCGCTTCACCAGCCTCTACGACCGGGACGACGTGTTCTCGGCGCCCAACGCCAACGTCAAACTCGGCCTGGTTGCGACCAAGCTCTTCGGCCTGCCTGACGCCCTGTTCTTCACCGTGGGCACCATCTTCGCGGGCGGCCTGGCCGGCGTGGTGCTTTTCAGCTCCGTGCTGGCTCTATCCGCCATGCAGCTCTGGCGGTCCCGGCGGCCGGCGCGCACTTGGTTGAAGTTCATCGTCTGGCCGATCCTGGCCAGCGCCCTCGTCTGGGCCGCCATCTTCGTCATGTCCGTCTCCGCGGCGCTGTTCGGTGGACTGACTCCGAACACTTCCGCGTTGGCCCTGCTCGCCACGCTCCCGCTGCTTTACGTGCTCGCGCGAGTGCCCCTGCATTTCGCCGAGACCCTCGTGAACAGGACCCCGCCGCCCGCCAAGTGGGACGGCGTCGACCGGCGCAAGCCCCGCCCGCTCCCGCCGAAGCCGGGCGAAACCACGCCGCCGATCGGCGGCGCCTAGGTTCGTCGCACTAGTCCTTTCGGAGTAATTAGCCGGTTTCCGTTCGATTCCGCCGGGAAATTGCGCAAATTAGGCGCATGCAGAACACTCCCGCCACCGGTGCGGATGACCCGCGTTGCATCCCGCACAAACTCACGGCCCCGCTGCCCGTCGGCGGCGAGTGCCCGTATCCGGCCTACACCGCTGACGAGCAGGACGTCTGGGGCACGCTCCATGCCCGCATGGAAACGCTTCTCCCCGGCCGCGCGGCCGACGAATTTCTGGTGGGCCTGAAGGCGCTCGACCTGGAGAAAAACCGCATCCCCGCGCTGGCCGATGTCTCGCGCAAACTGCAAAAAGCCACGAACTGGCAGATCGCCCGCACGCCCGGCCTGCTCGATGCGCACGACTTCTTTTCCCACCTCGCCCGCCGGATTTTTCCCTGCACCGATTACATCCGCGTCCGCTCGGAACTCGACTACACGCCGGCGCCCGACTGCTTCCACGACATCTTCGGCCACACGCCGATGATCATGCACCCGCGCTTCGCCAACTTCTACCAGAAGATCGGCCAGGCCGCGCTCAACTGCAAGGATCCCGCCGTCGAGGAGGGCCTGACGCGCATCTACTGGTTCACCGTCGAATTCGGGCTGATCAAGAATCCTGGCGGCCCGCGCATCTACGGCAACGGCATCATCTCCTCCTCCGGCGAGACGCAGCACAGCCTCACCGACAAGGTGAAGAAAATCGCCTACCGGCCCGAGACGCTCGCCGCGCAACCCTACGACATCTGGCATTTTCAGGACACGCTGTTCGTCATCGAGTCGTTCGACCAGCTGGAAAGCGAATTCGTCCGCTGGGCCCGCGGCCACCGGCTGCTCTGAAGTTCCGGCAGGCCCCTCCTCACGTCGCTTACCAAAAAGATCTCGCCCGTCTAAGTATACTATTAGTTGACATCAAGGCATGCCGACATTTGTCAACTAATAGTATACTTGGTGGCTCGGGCGGGGCGGGTGTTAAGGTCGCTGGCGATAGATGAAGCGGCCCACCGCCCTCGCCGCAAACCTGCGTCTTTATGCTGCCATCGGTCAGAAAAGCTGCCGGCCGGCGGCCTGGGGCGGGCGCGGCACGCCGAGCAGCGCGGCGAGTGTCGGGGCGATCTCATCGGCATCCACCCGCTCGGTGCGCTTTCCCGGCGGCACACCCGGGCCGAACCAGACCAGCGGCACGTGCTTGTCGTAATCATAGGGCGTGCCGTGCGTGGTGCCACTGTCCGGCCGGATGATGAAATAGGGTTTCAGCACGAAGACCACGTCACCGCTGCGTGGCGGGTAGTAGCTCAGGCGCATCGCCTCCCCGATGGCATCGAGCGGGGCCGGATCGGCGAAACGCGCGCGGGTGTAGGCGGCGGCGATGGCCGGATGGTTGAGCAGCGCGTCGCGCAGCGCGTCCGCGACCACGGCGGGCGCGAGGTTCTTTTCCGCCAGCACGGCGGGGTTGAGATGGTAGCAAACTCCATCACGAATGGCCCAGCGCTCGGCGTTCGCCGGCGCGCCGAACCTGGCGTCGAGCGCGGCGAAGACGGGTTTCTCGTCCGCCGGGTCCACGCGGCCGGCGGCCAGATCGCGCGACGTGGCCAAAATGCGCTCGGGCAGCGGCGCGACACCGTGATCGGCCGTGAGGACGACCGTGTAGTGTGCGGGGCCGATTTTTTCGTCGAGGAATTTGAACAGGCCGGCCAGCGTGCGGTCGAGCCGCAGGACCGAATCCATGACCTCGTGGCTGTCCGGACCGTAGCCATGGCCGATCCGGTCGAGTTGCGAGAAGCCGAGGGCGAGGAGGTCGGGGGCCCCGTCGTCCTGCCCGAGCTGCTCGTGGACAATGAGCTCGCGCGCCAAGTCGGCGGCCAGATCATTGCTCCACGGCGTGAGGTCGAAGGCCGGGTAAAAATCCTTGGTCAGCTCCGGCTTGCCGCCGTCAACCCGCTTGGGAAAGGTGCGGGTGAACCCGAAGTCGCGGGCCTCGCCCGCAGCGTCGTCGGGCCCCTGCACGGCGTCGTAGATTGAGGCGTCGAGCAACCGCGTCCATTCCCGGCCAAAGAACTTCTCAGCATACTGCCCGGCGTTATAGGCGGTGAGCCAGTCGGGCAGGGCCGGCCGGTAGTAGGTGGAGGTGACCACGCGGCCCTCCTCCGTCCAGTAGGCGCCGTCGGCCAGCTTGCCGGCCATCAGGATGGCGGCGCGGTCCTTGTCGGCCACGCCAAAGACCTTGGCGCGGGCGCCGTAGCGGAGTTTGAGCTGGTCGCCGACCGTGCTGGCGAGCAAATGGCGTGGCGAGCGGCCGGCCTTGGCCTCGACGACGCCCCCCGGCGAGCGCGCCGGGTTGGGCGCGAGGCCGACCAGCGGCGCATCCCGGTCCTCGACGCAGTTGACCTGCTCGAGCCCGGGCCACTCGCGGAGCCGCCAATCGTTGGCCACGATGCCGTGCTGGTTGGCGTGTACGCCGCTGAGGATGGTCGCGTGGCCGGGGCCGGTCGTAGTGATGCCGTGCCGGTGGTGGCAGTCGGTGAAGACGAGGCCCTGGGCCGTGAAGCGCTTGAAGCCGCCCTCGCCAAAATACGGCGCGAAGCGCTCGAGGTAGTCGGCGCGCATCTGGTCGATGCTGATCACCACCGCCAGCCGGGGACGCTCCGGCTCGGCGGCGCGCAGGGAAACAGTGCAGAGCGCCAGGGTGGCAACGGCGAGCAGTCGGCTGATCATAAAATGAAAGTGGACCTGGCCCGGGCCTCAGGCAACGGCAGACATGCAACAATCGGGTGTCAGCGGTAGGCCGCATCCAGCTCGAGGCGGAAGTAGCCCCGGGCGTTGCTGAAGCAGACCTCGCGCACCATGGCGCCGATGAGCTCGCGGTCGGCGGGCAGCTCGCCACGCTCCATCTCGGCGCCGAGCAGGTTGCAGAGCACGCGGCGGAAATACTCGTGACGGGTGTAGGATAGGAAGCTGCGCGAATCGGTGAGCATGCCGACAAAGCGCCGCAGCAGGCCGTTGTTCGACAGCGCGTTCATCTGCCACTCCATCGCCTCCTTCTGGTCGAGATACCACCAGCCGCTGCCGAACTGCATCTTGCCGGCCACGGAGCCGTCCTGGTAATTCCCGACCATTGTCGCGAAGACGTAATTGTCCGCGGGATTCAGGTTGTAGAGCACAGTGCGCGGCAGCTCGCCGGTCGAGTCGAGCGTGTCGAGATAGCGGGCCAACGCCCGGGCTTGGGAGAAATCGCCGATCGAATCGAAGCCGGTGTCGGGTCCGAGTTGCCTGAGCAGACGGGTATTGGCGCTGCGCAGGGCGCCGAGGTGCAGCTGCTTCGTCCAGCCGCGCGCGGCGTCCCAGCGGCCGAGCTCGAGCATCAGGAAGGAACTGAAACGCGCCATTTCATCGGGCGTGGCGGCCCGGTTGTTGCGCGCGGCGTCGAAGATGCCCCTGGCCTCGGCGGCGGTGCAGGACTCGGCAAACGCGGTCTCCATGCCGTGGTCGGAAAGCCGGCCGCCGAACGCGTGGAAGTCGTCGTGGCGCTTCTTCAGCGTCGCGAGGAAATCATCGAAGGACCTGACGGCGCCCCGGCCAGCAGACCCGGCGAGCTTTTCAAGATAGGCGTTGAACGCGGCCGGCTGGTGGACGATGAACGCCTTGTCGGGGCGGAAGGTCGGGTAGACACGGGTTTTGATGCCGGTTTTTTTGATGCGCTCGTGGATTTCGAGCGAGTCGGCCGGGTCGTCGGTCGTGCAGATGACCGCGACCTTGTTGGCCGCGAGGATGTCGTGTACCCGCATGTTCGCGAGTTTCGCATTGGCTTGCTCCCAGATGGCCTTCGCCGACGCCGGGTTGATGATGTCGGTGATCCCGAAGTAGCGCGCTAGCTCGAGGTGTGACCAGTGGTAGAGCGGATTGCGGAGCGTGTGCGGGACGGTGGCACACCAGGCATCAAATTTTTCGCGCGGCGAGGCATCGCCGGTGCAGAAGCGTTCGTCCACGCCGTTCGCGCGCATCGCCCGCCACTTGTAGTGGTCGCCCCCGAGCCAGATCTCCGCGAGGTCGGCGAAGCGGTGGTTGTCCGCGATCTGCGCGGGCGGCAGGTGGCAGTGGTAATCGTAGATGGGCTCGGCCTTCGCAAAATTGTGATACAAATCGCGGGCGGCGTCGGTCTGCAGCAGGAAGTCGTCGTGGATGAAAGATTTCATGTTGGCTGTTGTAGGTCGGGAATAAACTCCGACCTGCAGGAAATTACTTGGAAATGTCGTTGAGCATGGAGTCGAGCGTGGCGTAGCCGGTCAGCAGCTTGCGCGACGCGGCGCAGCGCGCGGCGGTGGCCAGGCCGGTGGTCTCGGCGAGGAAGATGATGTAACCGGCGACACCCTTCGAGTAGTTGAGCCGCGCCTCGGGGCTGATGGCGTAGAAACGGGCGCGCTGGGCGTAGCCGGCCGGCGAGTGGTCGCCGAGCGCGGATTTCTCCGGCTTGCCGCCGGCCGCGAGCACGAAGAGGAAATTATACTCGAAGAAAAACATGTGCTCCGGCGAGGGCGGCAGGGCCTCAAGCGCGGCACGGCAGGCGGCGGGGGAGCCAAACACGTCCACGGTGCGGCCGGCCGCGGCCAGCGGCGTGGTGATGAAGGTCCGGGCCATCTTTTGTTCGGTGGCGTCGGCGCTGAACGCCCCGGCCAGAGCGAGCTCCAGGGTGAAGCGATACCAGTCGCGCCAGAGCGCGGCATCGGTGGCGTTCTTCGACGCGAAGAGCGCGAGGCCCATTTCGTAAGTATAGCGCCCACTGGTCTTGATCTCGAGCCGGCTGCCGGTCACCTCGCCCATCACGCGGTAGTTCCCGGCGGATTTGCCGGAACCGGAGTGGAAGCCGATGCTGACGCCGAATTTTTCGCACACCGTCCACTGTTTCACAATGAGGGCGCGGAGCGCGGCGTTGTCGGGGTATGGCATGTTCTTCTGGAAGCCGAAGGCGGGCGCCACGAAGTTGACCGGCATGCCGAGCGCCTCGCACAGTGCGAGCATGATGGCCGTCGTCTCCGCCGTGGTCAGGCCGGGCAGCTCGTCGATGGAAAGCTCGCGCAGATAGCGGCGGCCGGCATCGGTCGTGAAGGCCGCGGCGCGGGCGGCGGCGTATTTCTCGTCCCGGCGCTTCATCTTCCGCATGGCGGGCCAGACGGTGCAGAGCAGTTTGCCGAAGGCCTCGTCGTCGATCTTCACGCCGGCGGCGGCGACGCGCGCCCGGGGTTTCTTCACGATGTCGGCCGGGATGTCGGCGAGTTTTGCCGGATGGTTGAGCGCGAGCTCGGGCGAGAGGTCGAAAGTGATGTAGCTGGCGAGCAGGCAGCCGCTCACGAGGGCGTCCTCGCGCGAGTCAAATTTGCCGCCGATCGGCTGGTGGTCGGCATTGAAGCTCCAGGGCAGGCGGCGGTGATGGAAGCCAGTCTTCAGCTTGGAGAGCACGCAGCCGTGGCTCATGCCCTCGACGCTCTGGCCCTGGTGGCCCTCGGGCACATTGGTGCCGATGAAGGGGAACGGCACGGAGTCGAGCCGGTCGGACAGCATGGCATCAACATCGTAGACCAACTCGCGCGGGATGCTGTTCTGGTTGGCGGTGAGCCCCAGCTCGAGTGCGCTCATCGCCCAATCGACCGCCGGCCAGTGCAGCGTGGTGAAGCGCGCGCCGATGCCGAGCGTGCTGCGGCCGAGATTGCCGCCGGTGCCGGGGAAGATGGTCGAGTCCGCGTCGTGCTCCTGGATGAGATTCTTCAGCTTGAGCAGATTGGACCATGAGGCCGGGAAGAACGTCGCGCCCGCGTGGGCGACGCCGTCGGCCAGCGGCGAAACCAGCGCCTGGAGTTTCCACGCACAATCGCCGCTGGCGTTCTCCAGCAGCGTCCAGTCGCCGGCGGTGGTGGAGAAACGGCTCTTGGAGTATTCCGTCACCTTCCCCGTCTTCACGCCGGCCTGCAGCGCCGGCCAGTCGAGACAGAAGTCGGGGCTGACGCAGGGGTTCTGCGCGACCCGCAGTTTGTTTTTCAGGAGGAAGCCGTTGATGGCGGACATGGAGAGACAGAGGTTCACCACGAAATACACCAAAGGGAGAATCAGCGGGACATTTGTTTCGTGTATTTAGTGTCTTTCGTGGTGGCAGATTTCAAATCGTCATCGCGTGGTAGCCGCCGTCGACGATGAGTTCCTCGCCGGTGATGAAGGAGCCGGCGGCATCGCTGGCCAGCAGGAGCGTGGCCCCGATCAACTCACGGGCCTCGCCGAAGCGTTTCATCGGCGTGTGCCCCATGATGTGCGCCACCCGCTCCGGCGTGAGCACCTTTTTGTTCTGCTCGGCGGGGAAGAAGCCCGGCACGAGAACGTTGACGCGCACCTGGTGCGGCGCCCACTCGCGGGCGAGGTTGAGCGAGAGATTGTGGACTGCGGCCTTGGTCGCCGAGTAGGTGAACACGCGCGAGAGCGGCACGACCGCGGACATGGAGCCGAGATTGATGATCGAGCCGCCCTGACCGCGCTCGACGAGATACTTGCCAAAAACCTGGCAGCCGAGAAACACGCCCTTGAGGTTCACGCGCACGATGCGGTCGAACTCCTCCTCGGTGATGTCACTGAAGGGCGTGGTGGAGTTGATGCCCGCGCCGTTGATGACGATGTCAACCCGGCCGCTGCGCTTGAGCACGGCGTCGAGCAGGCCCTGCACCTCGGCCTTGCTGGTGGCCTCGGCGGCATGAAACCACGCTGAGCCGCCGGCCGCGGCGATCTGGTCGAGCCGGGCCCTGGCCTTGTCGGGGTTGCGGCCGACGATGACGACCTCGGCGCCCGCACCGGCGAGGCCCCCGGCCATCGCGCCGCACAGTTCGCCCGTGCCGCCAATGACCACCGCCACCTTGCCCTTCAGCCCGAACATTTGCAGGAGATATTCCGAGGAGTTCATGGACGGGAAATTGGGGTTAAATCGGCTTATTCACTGATGAAACAAAAGTACATTCATGGAATTATTATCCCCTGCGCACGGCAAGCTCCGACGCACCGCGGTTGCGCAGGATTTTATTTTACCAGCGGTTCGACATGAAACCAATCGAAGTCCGCCGACGCCCCACCTGAGCCCACGGTGAACAGGCCAACCCTGGCGCCCACCCAGCGGCCGACGGTAGCGGTGAAATCATTCCCCGTCACCGCCGTGAAAATTTTCCCCATCGAGGCCGAGGGCCGGCAGTGCGTGGCGGAGCATGTCAGGCCTTCAGCTCGACCATTTCGAACTTCGGGGCGAGCAGGTGCTGGATGATGAAGGCCACGATGTAGGCGCCGGCGCAGATGCCGAAAAGCACCGCGTAGCCGGCGGTCTTGTCGCCGAACGAGTCCAGCAGGCGGCCGGCCATGATGGGGAAGAAAATGCCGACCACGGAACCCGCCATGCCGCCGAGCCCGACCACGGAGGCGACGGCGCGTTTGGGGAACATGTCCGAAGCGGTGGTGAAGAGATTGGCCGACCAGGCTTGGTGGGCCGAGCAGGCGAAGCCGATCAGGAGCACCGCCGGCCAGTTGCCGACGTCCTTCACGAAGATGATCGGGATGACGCAGAACGCGAAGAAGAGCATGCCGGTCTTGCGGGCGTGGGTCACCGACCACCCGGACTTCACGAGCCAGCCGACCGCGAGGCCGGCGAAGATGCTCAGCACGGTCGCCAGGCCGTAGATCGTCGCCAGCATGTAACCGCTAGCCTTGATATCGAGGTGGCGGGTCTGTTTGAAAAAGTCGGGCAGCCAGATCAGGAAGAACCACCAGACCGGGTCGGTCAGGCCCTTGGCGATGACGAAAGCCCAGGTCTGCCGGTAGCCGAGGAGGCCGAGCCAGGAAATCTTCTCGCCGTCGCGGCTCGTGTCGTCGCGGTCGCTGGCGATGTAATCGAGCTCGGCGGCGTTGGCCGCCTTGATTTTCTCCGGGACGTTGTAGAAGGGGAACCACAGGAAGAGCCAGAGGAAGCCCGCGAGGCCGGCGCAGATGAACGCCCAGTGCCAGCCGAGGGACAGGGCGATGGCGGGCATGATCAGCGGGGCGATGATGGCGCCGACGTTGGTGCCGGAGTTGAAGACCGCGGTGGCGGTGGCGCGCTCGCGCTTGGGGAACCAGAGGGCGACCGCCTTGATGGCCGAGGGGAAGTTGCCGCCCTCACCCAGCCCCAGCGCGACGCGGGCAAACAGGAAGCCGCTGATGCTGTAGACCAAGGCGTGGCCGATCGCGGCCACGCTCCAGGCGGCGATGGAAACGGCGTAGCCGATCCTGGTGCCGAAGCGGTCGATGAACCAGCCGAAGATGAGCAGGCCCACGGCGTAGGCGCCCTGGAAGGCGCCGTTGACGTAGCCGAACTGCTCGTTGGTCCAGTGCAACTGGTCATCGAGGATCGGCTTGATGAGCGCGAGGATCTGCCGGTCGATGTAGTTGATCGTGGTCGCAAAGAACAGCAGCGCGCAGACCACCCAGCGGTAGTTGGTCGCCGGGGCCGGGGCGGAGACGGCAGCGGACAGTTCGCTTTTGGCCTCGGGTTTATCTTTGCTCATGGTTTCGCGGGGGGTGGGGTAACGGCGGGATCCATCACGCGGGAGTTGGCGCTGGGCTTCCGGTTGGCCGGATCGATGGTGACATTCTTGAAGCTGATGTTCCCGGCGTATTGCACCAGCTCCGTCTGCGTCACGCCGCGAAAGACACAATCGGTGAACCTGATGCCGTCGTTGTTGTGGCCGGCCTTGATGGCGATGCAGTCGGCGCCCGTGTCGAAGACCGTGTCCTCGATGGGGACGGCGGCGCGCGCCATCAACGAGGACAGGGTGTTCATGGGGTAAGGGCTGTTATTTGAGACGCCGGACTTCGCTGCCCGCGAGCAGGAAAGCGCCGACACCGAAGGGCTCGGTCCACTCGGGATCAAACGTGACCGGCGTGGCGCCGACGGGCTGCACGTGGGTGAGCTTGCCCTCGGGCGTCACACAGGAAACGAGGGCGGCCCACGCATGGCGCACGGCCGGCATGAAGCGCGCGCGGTCGAGCAGGCCGGCGTTAACGCCCCAGGCAAACGCGTAGCAGTAAAATCCCGTGCCGCTGGTCTCCTGCATCGGGTAGCTTTCCGGGTCGAGCAGGCTGGAGCGCCAGAAGCCGTCGGCCTGCTGCAGCGTCACGATCCGGTCGGCCATCTCGCGGAACTGCTGCTCGAAGCGCGGGCGGGCGGGATGATCCGCCGGCAGCAACTCGAGCACGCGGACGAGACCCGCCATCACCCAGCCGTTGCCCCGGCTCCAGAAAACCTTGCGGCCGTTTTTCTCCCGCTTCTCAAAATAGCCGTCGTCGCGAAAATAAAGGTGCTCGTCCTTGTCATAGAGGTAATCCGATGTGACCCACCACTTGGTGACGGCGAAATCCAGGTAGGCGGTCTGGCCGGTGGCCTGCCACAGGCGGACCCATGCCGGCGGCGCCATGAAGAGCGCATCGCACCACGACCAGCGGTCCTGCGCGCCGGGATTTTTATTCCGGTCAAACTCGAGGTTGTCGGTTTTGGGGTTGGCGAGGATGAAATCAAAGCCCCTCTGCATCGGCGCGATCATCCGCGGGTCGTGATGCTGCAGGTAGAGCTCGGCGTAAGTCTGGCCGACCGCGTGGTCATCGGCATGGTAGGGTCGCGGGCCGAGCGCCCAGTGGTTGTCCTCGCCGAGTTTCATCATGGCGTCGTGGAAACGCGGACTGGCCGAGGCCCGGGACAGGGCCACGATGCCGGTGTAAAGGGCGCCGTTTTGCCATTCGAGCGGCTTCCACTCGGACGGGTGCGCGAGCTGCCAGTCGGCCGCGCGCTCCATCACTGCCAGGATCTCCGCCTTGCGGTTTACCGTGCTGCAGCCCGACAGGAAGCAGAGCCCGGGCAGAGTAAAAAACAGCAAATTGCGCGGAGATTTCATGGCGTCAGGGTGATCCGGAGGGGTGATTTCAGTCGGGCGGCGAAAGCCGCGACGTAGGCGTTCCAGGATTCCTGCGTCGTGAACTCGCCGGCCTTGGACCAGCCGGCGCCCACGTAATAGCGGAGCGGCGTGCCGGAAACGGCCTGGGCGACGACGAGCTGGTTGGCGGCGTCCTCGGCGAAACCCTGCAGTCCGGCGGGCACGATGACAGCCTCGCCGAGCGCGCCGTTGGTTTTCTCGACTTCCCACTGCGTGAACCAGCCGTCCGCCTGGTTCCTGGTCAGCCCGGCCTTCGCGTCCTGGCCCTTGTCGCCGCTGTTCTTGTTCACGCCGATGGCCACGGTGATTTCCTTCGGGCCGGTATAGGCAATGAAAGTGCTCTCGATCTGGTCGAGATTGTGGCCGGCATCGACGGTGAAACGCTTGGTCTCCGCCACGATGCCGCCCGCCGTGTCCCACGTGTCGTAGGTCAGCTCGAAGATCGCGCGGATGGGGCCGTTGGCGATGACCCTCCAGGTCTTGTAGTTCCGGCCGACGTAAAGTTTCTGGCCATCCCACACGCCGGTGCCGCCGCAGCCGCGCGAGCCGCCGACCTGATACATGTCCATGCCCTCGCCCTCGTCCTTGTGGTAGTGATCGTGGCCCTTGTTATACCAGCGGTCGACCACGGGGTAGCTCACGCGTTTGCACCAGACGTCGAGGCCGCTCGTGACGAGCACCTCCTTGCCGGAGCCGGGCTCGGCCGCGGCGGCGAGCGCGGGGCCGTAGGTGCGGTGGGCGACCTTGTCGTTTTCCCACGCAAAGTCATCGAGGCGCTCGGGGACGAAGCGGGCAAAAACCTTCGAGGGAAACACAGGCGCGACGGCCTCGATCTTTTCGATGGTGAACACCGCGGATTTTTCGCCGGCGGCGAAGTCGTGCTGGAAGATGAGCTCGCCGTAGGCGATGCCCTTGTTCTGCGGATCCTTCGCCTCGGGGGCGATGTTGGTCACCTGGTAAGGCAGGCTGGTGCCGGCGGCGTCCCTGACCGCGATGTGTTGCAGGTAGACGCCCGGCAGGGCCCGGGCGACGTCGGCCCAGGGCACGGTGATCGTCTCGGCCGGACGGGCGGCGTCGAGGGTGTGCGTCGCGGTCACCGTCACGCGATCGGCCGCGGCGCCGGCGAGCGCCGACGCGAAGAGACAGGGGAGCAAACGCAGGGGGTTCATGGGGGAAGAAAATTTCAGCGCGCGAGCCAGCCGCCATCAACCGCAAGGATGTGGCCGTGCAGGTAGTCCGAAGCCGGGGCGGCGAGGAAAACGATGGCGCCCTGCAGGTCGGCGGGCGTGCCCCAGCGGCCGGCGGGGATGCGCTCGAGGATGGACTTGCTGCGCGCCGCGTCGGCCCGGAGCAGCTCGGTGTTGTCGGTGGCCATGTAGCCGGGGGCGATGGCGTTGACGTTGATGCCGTGCCCGGCGAGTTCGTTGGCCATGAGCTTGGTGAGGCCCCCCAGTGCGCTCTTGGCCGCGGTATAGGAGGCGATGCGGATGCCGCCCTGGAAGGACATCATCGAGGCCGTGTGGATGATCTTGCCGCGACGCTGGCGGGCGACCCACTCGCGCGCGATGCGCTGGCTGAGCCGGAAGATCGAGGTGAGGTTTGTCTCGATGACCTCATCCCAGTCCGTCAGCGGAAAATCGACGAACGCGCCGCGGCGGATGGTGCCGCCGTTGTTGACGAGGATGTCGGGCCAGGGCAACGCGCCGCCGAACGCCGCCATCAATTTGTCGAGCGAAGCGCGGCTGGCCTGGTCGGCGGAAAAGCAGAACGCCTTGCGGCCGGCGGTCTCGACGAGCGTTTTTGTCGCGCTGAGATCGCCCCGGGCGACGAGAATGATGTCGGCCCCGGCCTCGGCGAGGGCCTGCGCCATCGCGGCCCCGAGCCCGCGCGAGGCGCCGGTGACGAGGGCGACTTTCCCATCGAGGCGGAAGGTGTCGAGGACGGTCGCCATGGGAAAATCACCGCAGGCCGGCGACCGGGGCGGGATCCATGTCGGCGAATTCCTGGTTTTCGCCGCCCATGCCCCAGACGAAGCTGTAGGCGGCGGTGCCGGCGCCGCTGTGGATGGACCACGGCGGGGGG
>DATFUQ010000214.1:0-12964 GCA_035260745.1 Lacunisphaera sp.
CAGCACGCCATGGCGCGCATGGAAAATCATGTTCGAGAGGACGAGTCTGTCGGTTTGGCTCATAGGGAAAAATCCAGCCCCTGCTTCAACGCATCGGCCATGCGGACGTAGCGCCGCATCGCCGCGACATCATGCACCCGCACCATCCCGCAGCCCTGCTGGATGCCCCAGACGATCGTGGCGCCGGTGCCATCCAGCCGGTCCCTGATATCCGCCCCGAGCACCCGGCCGATGGTGGATTTGCGGGAGGGGCCGAGCAGGACCGGATAACCCAGTTGCACCACCCGGCCCAGGTCACGCACCACGGCGAGATTTTGCGCCACATCCTTGGCGAAGCCGAAGCCCGGATCGAGCCAGACCTGGTGCGGGGCGACGCCCGCCGCCGTGGCCAGCGCCAGGCTCACCTGCAGGTCGAGCAGCAGATCGTCCCAGAAGTCCCGGTAGTGTGCCCCGGGCCGGTTGTGCATTACAATGACCGGGCAAGCGAGCGCCGCGACCGTGGCCGCCATCCGGGTCGGCGCGGGCCATGTCCCCCGGTCCGTGTCCTTGCCCTGCACGATCGCCCGCCAACGGTCACGCTCCTCCACCGTCAATTCATGTGTCAGTCCCCAGACGTCGTTCACGACATCGGCCCCGGCCTGCACGGCTGCGGCGGCGACCTCGGCTTTATAGGTGTCGATCGAAATAGGCATGTGCGGCCAAGCCTGACGGATGGCCGTGACGGCCGGCAGCACCCTCGCCAGCTCCTCCGTCGCACTGACGGCCACCGCTCCCGGTCGCGTGGATTCCCCGCCCAAGTCGAGGATATCGGCGCCTTCGGCAATCATCCGGCCCGCCCGGTCCACCACCGCCTGTGCCGTCGGCAACTCGTTGCCGTCGGAAAAGGAATCCGGCGTCACGTTGAGAACGCCCATGATCAAGGTGCGCCCGCCGGGCGCCGGCAGCGGCCGCCCATGGGAACTTTGCCATGACCGGGGGGATGGCACTGGTGCTGGTTGCATATTGAAGCGATTATCCTTCGGGCGCTCCCGGTCCTAGGCAAGTGCAGGAACTTGACCCACCCGCAATCCGAGGTAATGAGTGCCTTTGTGCTGCTGGTCATCGACAACTACGATTCGTTCACCTTCAACCTGGTCCAGTATTTCGGCCAGTTGGGCGTAGCCATGCGGGTGTTCCGCAACGACGAGATTTCCGGCGCCGAGGCGGAGCGGCTGAAGCCCGACCGCGTGCTCATTTCCCCCGGTCCTTGCACCCCCACCGAGGCTGGCGTAAGTCTCGACATCATAAGGACCTTTGCAGGCAAGAAACCCATCCTGGGCGTCTGCCTTGGCCACCAGTCCATCGGGCAGCATTTCGGGGGAAAAGTCATCCGCGCCGGCCGCCTGATGCACGGCAAGCTGTCGCCCATCAAGCATCGCGGCACGGACATCCTCCGCGACCTCCCCTCGCCCTTCACGGCCACCCGCTACCACTCGTTGCTGGTCGAGCGCTCCAGCCTGCCCGACTGCCTGGAGATCACCGCCGAGACGGCTGAGGGCGAAATAATGGCCCTCCGGCACAAACAATTCCCCGTTTTCGGTGTCCAGTTCCACCCGGAATCCATCGCCACCGAAGGCGGCATGCAGATTCTGAAAAACTTCCTCGCCCTCAACTGACCACACCATGCGCTGCCCCAAGTGCACCTCCATTGAAGACAAGGTGATCGATTCGCGCATCACGCGCGACGGCAACAACACCCGCCGCCGCCGCGAATGCCTCGAGTGCGGCCACCGCTTCACCACCACCGAGTTCCTCGTCCGCGACAGCATGGTCGTGATCAAGCGCGACAGCCGTCAGGAGCCCTTCGACCGCGACAAGCTCCTCCGCGCCGTCCGCGCCGCCTGCCACAAGCGCCCCGTCGACAACGAGCAGATCACAATGCTCATCGAGGATGTGATCGACGCCGTCGAGGCCCAATACGAGAGCCAGGTGCCCACCAGCGCCATCGGCCAGCACGTCATGCAGCGCCTGCGCAACACCGACCAGGTCGCTTACGTCCGCTTCGCCTCCGTCTACAAGGAATTCCGCGACGTTTCCGAGTTCGTGAGCGAAATCAGCAGTCTTGCACCTTTCGCCCCCGCGACTACGAACAAGCCCAAGAAATGACGCATCCCGTCCAACTGCGCCGGCTTCACTTCCTCAACGCCCTCTTCGCCCCGCTCACCGGGCACGACCTTTATCTGGCCCAGCAGATTGACGCGGCCATCACCAGCAGCCTCCCCGAGGCGGAGGAACGCGCGCCCAGCGACCCGTCGTTTGTCGCCGCCGCCGCGAAGCTCTTCGAGCGCCTCTGCTCCGCGCAGCCCGCCCACGGCTTTTTCCACTGGGACGCCAGTGCCGACGACACCGGCGCCACGCCGCTCTTCACCCGCGCCGGCGTCATGCAGGGCCTGAAGCAGCTCGCCGCCTACCCGGAGTCCACACTGCTCGTCACCAATCTCCGTGCGGCACAGTGCCCGCCGACCCGGCGCTGGACCGAGCGCCGCCGCCGCGAATATGACGACACCCTCGCCTTCATCCGCCAGCTCGCCGCCGCCCGCTCGCGGCGCCACGCAAACCTGAATCTTTTGTTTTTGTAGGAATGATTTCACAGGAGGCCGCAGAGGAAGCAGAGACAATCCAATGCACCCTCTCTACCCTAAGGCGTCCAAGTTGACCGAGAGCATCATCGGCGCAGCGATTGAAGTTCATCGCGACAAAGGGGCTGGTCTGGCCGAGTCGATCTACGAATGGTGCATGATCAAAGAGCTGGGACTGCGACAACTGACTGCCGTGAATCAGAAAACCATACAGATCACCTACAAGGGGTTCACCAAGGATGAACCCTTGCGGTTTGATTTACTGGTGGAGGACTGCGTCTTGATCGAAGCCAAGTCGGTCGAGCACATTCTTCCTATTCAGAAGGCACAACTGCTCAGCTACATGAAGCTGCTCAACGTCCCGTTAGGCCTGTTGATAAATTTCAACGTCTCCAAACTCACCGATGGAGTTTCGCGCCTGATTCTCCCCGGTGCCGACAGTTAGTCCTCTGCTACCTCTGCGTCCTCCTGTAAAAAGATGAAAACCATTTTCCAAAAGATCATCGACCGGGAGATCCCGGCCAAGCTCGCGCACGAGGATGACCTCTGCATCGCCATCCACGACGTGAACCCGCAGGCGCCGGTCCATGTGCTTATCATTCCCAAGAAACCCATCGCCCGCGTCGGCGAGGCGTCGCCCGCCGACCAGGCCCTGCTCGGCCACCTCTTGCTCACGGCCGCTGCCGTGGCGAAGAAACTCGGCCTCGCCGAGTCCGGCTACCGCCTTGTCATCAACAACGGCCGCGACGGCGGCGAATCCGTGCCGCATCTCCACGTCCATCTCCTCGGGAAACGCCCGCTCGCCTGGCCCCCGGGCTGAGACTCAACTTGTGCGCCCTTGGGACATCGACCTGCTAGGTCTCTGCCCGGTGATTGAATGCCGCCCTTTCGCCAGCGCTATCCGCAACTTGGCCCATTCAGCTCCTCCGGGTCAAACACGGACCCGACGCAGGAGCCGGTTGACCTCGTCCACCTCGAAACGGCCCGGGTCGTAGTCGCCAATCCATTCCCGCCAGTGCTTGTGCTGGGGGTGCTTGGGATTGGGCAAGGCTTCCACCAGCTCCTCATAGCCCGGGACGCTACCGCAGTCTTCGGGCGGACAGGCGCGTTCGCCGACAAAGCATTGAGCGCGCTTCAGCCGCTCCAGCAGCGGATCGATCTTAACGGCCACAGCCTCGTGCTCCCAGTCGTCGCCGAAATCATAGGTGTAGGTGAACTTGTCCCCCTTGCTTGCGATCAGGTCGCCGAGCGTGTGCTTCCGTTCATCGTGGATGATCATGTCGCTCATCGTTTGCTTCCAGCCGGGATCGTCCGGATCGGGTTGCACATACTCATGATTTCCCTGGCGGAAGCTGTGCAAGTGGCTGTCGGTCCACCCCATCACAATCTGAATGACGGCATGCAGTTGCGGCAGGGTAATGTCGCCGGGCACATAAAGGCTCCGCCAGATGCGCGGCTGGATGTAACGCAGAGTGATCTCCAACTGCACAGCTTTACCGGCGAGTCCCGGCCCTTTGCCGGGTGCCTTGACGCGCTTCGCCGAAGAACTGCGGTTCAGTTTGACCACGGCGAAACGGTCACGCCGGGTTCTTCAGACCGTCTGGACCTGCAAACCGTGGAAGTCGAGTTTGGGGCTGCGCTGCGAGAGGTCGCGCATCTCGATGCCCACCACCACGCCGCTCGCGTTGAAATCCAGCACCACGCCGGGGGAAACCTCCTCGGACTCGATGATTTTTGAGTCATCAAGGCGCAGGTAGAGTGCATCTGCTTTTTGGTCTAGTTTGAGTTTCATAGCTGTCCTTTCATTTTCCGGTCAAAGAATAAGGTTACAATCCGCACGGGTGCAACCCGGTTGTTGAGCACCACCCGCAGCACCCGGTCGCCATGCTCGGGAATGATGACCAGGTGATGCGTCAGCTCCGGATCGTGGCGGTCGGGTTCCACACGATTCGGTTGGTGCAAAGCACGTTCCAGCCAGGACACCCGAATATCCCGCTCGGCGATCACCGTAGCGGCATGCTGTGACATTTCATAGTTCATGGGCCAGTCGAGTCAGCTGCCAGTATAGCGCAGCAATAAGTTAGCGGCCCGTGCGGAAAGAGAGCCGCAAACTCCGCCGGATGGCAATCTTTCAAACGGAAGGCACGGCGGCGAGTCCGTGCCACACCTCCACGTCCATCTGCTTGGAAAGCGCCCGCTCGCCTGGCCCCCGGGCTGAGCATAGCACACCCTTCCCTGTATGCGCCGTTTGCGCAGTGATGGTTACTCAGACTCGAAATAGTCACTGTCCATTCGCTTTAACGCGTAGGTCTTCACCGAGGAAACACCGACCCCATGCTCGATCATCAGTGCTGCCAGACGACTTCCGTCTATCAGAACGACTTTCTGCCCCTTTTGGCTGATCGCCTCCACATACTGACTGGCTGTCGCAGCGAAATCGCCAGATGTGATAAAGACACCCTTACTCGCACCTTGGCCGGCAAGAGCACCGACGAATGCCTGCAATTCTTTTCGCCCTACGGTGCTCTGCCATCGCCTTGCTTGGATATATATCGTTTCCAGGCCAAGGCGGTCCTCCTTAATCACACCATCAATGCCTTCATCACCGCTCCGTTGTGTTACTTGAGCCGCCTCCGCTCGTGACCCCCCATATCCCATCGCTACAAGCAGGTCGACAACGAGCTGTTCGAACCCATAGGGGTCCATTTTCTTGACCAATTCGAGTAGGTCTTCCTTGAGTGCGGCATGCATCTCCTCAAAAGCCGCATCCAAACGCTCGTTCGCCGTCTGGATAGACTCGTCGCGCGGTTCAACTGCGGTCTTCTTGTCTGTAGCCGGCTTGGACGAACCCTTATCCCATTCAAGAAATTGTGGGAATTGGCGAAGATAGACCCGATTCAAGCTGGGCGGGCTATCTGCCAAAACCTTCCGACCAAAATCGGTGATCTGGTAAATACCTTTCCTGGGTCTTTGAAGGATGTTGGCCTTGTATAAATCATAACACGCCCAATTTACTCGGTTGTTCCACCGCTGCTGTGTGCCACTGGGGAGCAATTCAGCACGCTCCTCTGGGGTGATCTTGAAGACCTTGGCCAACTCTTCAAAAAGCTCACGGATAGGACGGGCACGACCGTCGCTCAATGCCCTGAGGGCAGGTAGCTTTATAGTCTCGTAGTCGGGAATGGGAATAAAAAAGAAAGATATAACACCGCCTGTGGCCCCAAGCGGCGGGTGGACAGTTGGGCGATCCCTCCCCCGCGTCAAACGACAACAAGTTCCGCCGACATCAAAAACTGTGTGTTCTGGCCTCGAAAGTCCCATCGGCGCGTTTGCTGACGAGTTTCTTCAGCTCCAGGCCCATCAGCGCCGCGGACACCTCGGGTGAGCTCAGGCCCGTGGCGGTGCTCAGTGCGTCAATCCCTAGCAACGCGCCGCCATTGAAAGCCTCCGCGACTTTCCGTTCGGTCTCGTTGAGTTGCGGCATAAGCTGTTCCAGCACGCTTACCTGCCCTTCCGTGGTGATCGCCTGGGGCCGCAGCCCGTCGAGATAGCTCAGCTCGTTGAGGATGTCGTCCACGCTGGTCAGCAGCGTCGCCCCATCGCGAATGAGCTGGTGGCAGCCGTGGCTTGTCGGCTGGTCGATGCGACCCGGCACGGCGAAGATCAACCGTCCCTGCTCGCCGGCGAAGCGCGCCGTGATCATAGCGCCGCCCTGCACGTCGCTCTCCACGATCACCACGGCCTCGCAGATGCCCGACACCACCCGGTTGCGCATCGGGAACGACTGCTTGTCCGCGTTCCGGCCGAAGGGAAACTCAGACAGCACCGCGCCCGTTTCGGCGATCCGCCGGTAGAGATCGAGGTTCTCGGGCGGATAAACGATGTCGATGCCGCAGCCGAGCACGGCGGCGGTCTTGCCCCCGACCGACAGCGCGCCCTCGTGCGCGGCGGTGTCGATCCCGCGCGCCAGTCCGCTCACGACGCAGAAGCCCAGCCGCGCCAGGTCCACGCCGAGTTTCTTGGCGACCGACTGGCCGTAGAGCGTGGTGCGCCGGCTGCCCACCACCGCGATGCACAGCTGCTCGAACAAATAACCGCCCTTGCGATAGAGGCCGATGGGCGGGTCGTGGATTTCCTTTAAAAGCTTGGGATAACCCTCGTCGCGGGTCGTGATGAAGGTCGCGCCAGCCTTGGCCAGCCGCTCCTCCTCGCGCGCGAGGTCGAAGTGCGTGCGCCAGTTGAGCAGAGCGGCGCTGGTTTCCGGGCCGACGCCGCGCACGGATTGGAGCCGGCGCTTGTCGGCCGTGAGGATGTCGCGCGGATCGCCGCCGAATTCCTCCAGCAGCCGGTTGAGCGTGATGGGTCCGATGTTGGGCAGGTCGTTCATGATCATGAACGCCTGCCGCTCGGTCAGAATGTCTGCCATGGCGTGGGTTTGAGCGCCGGCCCGAGCTGCTCCAGAATTTCCGAAGTCTCTACGGTGACCTGGCCGTAAGCGCGAGCCAGTAAATCCGCCGCCCGCCCATGCCACGCGACGCCGCGGCACGCCGCCAGAATGGGATTGTCCGGCTGCTGGGCCAGCAGGCCACCGATGAGCCCCGCGAGGATGTCGCCGCTCCCGCCCCGCGCCAGCACCGGGCCGCCGAAAGGGCTATGATAAATCACCGTCCCGTCGGTCACGCGGGTCAGCGGCCCCTTCAGGACCAGCACCCCGTGCGGGGCGATGAAATTGCCCTCCTTGAACAACACCGGTGCGATGCGCTCGAACTCGCCCGCGTGCGGCGTGCCGATGAACGGCTTGTTTTTAACCGCCGCAATGACCTCCGGCCGCAATGCATCCGCATCGAGCACCACCGGAATGTTCAGCGCGGTTACCACCTGATCGGCCAAGGCAATGGTCTCCTCCCCCGCCCCCAAGCCAGGGCCGATCAGAAAGGCGGTCGCGCGGGCCAGCCGCTCGCGCACCAAAGCCAGGCTGCCCAACGCGATGCCGCCCGTGCTGTTTTCCGGGCAGCCCACCCACATGGCCTCGGGATGGCGGGCGGCATACTCGGGCACGAGTTTTTCCGGGACAAAGGCCGTGACGAGTCCCGCGCCGCTGCGCAGGGCGGCCCGCACCGCCAGCAACACGGCGCCCGGGTAACTGCGTGAACCGCCGAGGATGAAAAGATGCCCGTAGGTGCGTTTGTCCGACTGCGACGGCCGCAGTTCCCCCAGCGGCGCCAGCAATTGTTCGATCAAAATCCGCTCGCTGGCCTCGGGCACGGAAGTCTCCTTCAGCAAACCCAAGTCAACATAGCGGAGCCGGCCGACGGCGGCGGCATGGGCGGGACGGAGCACGGGAAACTTCACGATGCCCGTGGCGTAGGTGAAGTCGGCGCGAAAGACGTTGGACGCCGTGGTTTCACCCACGCCGCTCGGCAGGTCCACCGCCGCACGAAACTTGATCGCCGGATGGGCGTTCACCTGCGCCAGCAGCCGGGCAATCGTCTCATCCATCGGCGCGCGGAACTGAAAGCCGAAGATCCCGTCGAGGCACAGCGCGTAGTCCTGGCCGGCGTCGAGCGCCGTCTCTGCAGGGAGAATTTGCACCCGGTCCGGCGCCTGCTCCCGGAGCCAGTCGAGGGCCCGGCCGGCCAGTGGCCGCAGCTCGCCGGGGCCAAAGGCCAGCACGACGACGGCCTTCGTGTCCGGTCGCTCATGGAGTATCGCCCGCGCGGCCAGCAGGGCATCGCCGCCGTTGTGTCCCTTGCCCGCCAGCACCAGGATCCGTCCGTGGACGGGCAGGCCGCCGATCTCCTTGTAATCATCGAGAATGGACAGGGCGAGTTTCGCGCCCCCCTCCTGCATGGCCGACCATTCGAGCGAGTCGTCCTTCAGAATGCGGGCCTCCCACGCCTTGGCCTCAGCGCACGTGAGAACCGGATGGGACGGCACGTGCGGCATAAAAACTCCTAGTGCTTCACGAGCGCGGCGACGGCCATCGCGTGCGTGTCGATGTGCGACAGGGTCAGCCAGACATTGGTCGCGCCGACTTCCTTCAGCAGGGCCGTGGCCTTGGCGTCGAGGTGAACGAGCGGCTCCTTGCGCGAGCCGTGGTAAACAGAGACCGAGGTCCAGTCGAGGTGCTCACCGATGCCGGTGGTGAAGCACTTCGAGACCGCCTCCTTGGCCGCCCAGCGCGCGGCATAGTGCTTGTGCGGGTATTTGAGGCCGTTGCAGTAAGCCTGCTCCTCCTCGGTGAAGATGCGCTTGAGGAAACGCTCGCCATGCTTGGCCAGCACGCCGCGGATGCGCTCGACGTCGATGATGTCGCAGCCGAGCCCGATCAGGGTGCCGCCAGGGGGGAGGAGGATGCTCATGATTTTGAAACCACGAAATACACGAAACGCACCAAAGAAGAAAGGGTTGGAATCATGTTTTCGTGTATCTGGTGTATTCCGCGGTGGCCGGTTTTCATGGATTCATGAGCGCCTTCATCGTGCGCACAGCCTCGTCGATCCCGCTGAACAACGCACGGCTAATGATGCTGTGGCCGATGTTGAGTTCATGCAGGTGCGGGATGGTGCGGATCTCCGCGATGTTGACGTAATTGATGCCATGGCCGGCGTTGACGACCAACCCGGCGGCGTGCGCCTGCTTCGCACCCTGGACGAGGCGCTTGAACTCACCCGCGCGTCCGTCGCCGTGGCAGGCGTTGGCGTAGGCGCCGGTGTGCAACTCGACCCACGGCGCCTTCAGTTTGGCCGAAAGCTCGATCTGCTCCGGCTCGGGGTCGATGAAGAGGCTCGTCTTGATGCCCGCGGCGTTCATGGCGTCGGTGACGCGGGCGACCTTGTCGCGGTGCTTCACGACATCGAGCCCGCCCTCGGTGGTGATTTCCGCGCGGTTCTCGGGCACGAGGCAGACCGAATGCGGCTTCAGCTTCAGGGCAAAGGCGGTCATCGCCGGCGTGCAGGCCATCTCGAGGTTGAGCCGGGTGGTTTTGGATGCCCCCAGCCGCAAGACATCCTGTTCCACGATGTGGCGGCGGTCCTCGCGCAAGTGAACGGTGATGCCGTCCGCCCCGGCTTTTTCGCAGCGGAAGGCCAGTTCGACCGGATCAGGCTCGATATTGCCGCCATGGCTGGCCCCGGCCTGCCGGTAACGGGCTTGGCGCAGCGTGGCTGCATGGTCGATGTTGACGCCGAGGAGAATCATGGGGCGAGGTTGACGATTAAGGGTGACCCGCTTCTGCTTGGCAAAACGAAATGACCGACCCGACCGCCTCAGCGCCCAAGCCAAAACCCGAGAATCTGCTCCTCAACCTGGTGTGCAATGTCGCCCTGCCGACCGCGATCATGACCTGGGGCAGCGGCGCACGGGGGCTCGGGCCAAAGTGGGGCCTGCTGGTCGCCCTGCTCTTTCCCCTCGGCTATGGCCTCCACGATTTCATCCGGCGCCGGCGCTTAAATTTCATCTCGGCCATCGGCTTTGCGAGCGTGCTGATCACGGGCGGGTTCGGCTTGATGAAGCTCGACGGCTTCTGGTTTGCCGTGAAGGACGGCGCCCTGCCCATGCTCATCGGACTGGCGGTGCTGGCGTCAATGCGGGCCAAGGAGCCGCTGGTGCGCGAACTGCTCTACAATCCCCAGGTCGTCGACGTGGACCGGGTGGACGCAGCGCTGATCGCCCGCGGAACGCAGGAAGGCTTTGTCCGGCTGCTGCAGTCGGCGAGCTACGTGATCGCCTCCGCGATGCTGATCAGCGCGGTCCTGAACTACAGTTTCGCGCGCCTCATCATCACGAGCCCAGCCGGCACCGAAGCCTTCAACAAGGAGCTCGCGAAGATGCACTGGGTCAGCCTGGCGGGACTGTCGATTCCCACCATGGCCATGATGATTTATGCGATGCTGCGGCTGCTCAAGGGCGTCGCGAAACTGAGCGGGCTGACAATTGACGAGATCCTGAAACAGCCGCCGGAGAAAAAGGCGGAGACGCGGTAGGGGCGCTTGCCCTCAAGCGCCCGCGATGGGCCGTTGGGGGCAACGGCCCCTACCTCAAACAAAAACGGCCCGCAGGGATCAGCCGTCGCCAAGGCCATGGCCGACAGGCGCCGGCCCTACAAACGACCTACCCCCGCTTTGCGATGGGCACGTAGTCGCGCCTAGCGGGGCCGACGTAGATCTGACGCGGGCGGTAGATGCGCCCCTTGGGATTCGAGGCGACCTCGCGCCAGTTGGCGATCCAGCCGGGGGAACGACCGATGGCGAACATGACGGTGAACATGTTCGTCGGGATGCCGAGCGCGCGGAAGATGATGCCCGAGTAGAAATCGACGTTTGGGTAAAGCTTGCGCGAGATGAAGTAGTCGTCCTTCAGCGCCGCCTGCTCGAGGTTGTGGGCGATGTCGAGCAGCGGGTCGGACTTGCCGAGCTTTTTCAACACGACGCTGCAAGCCTCGCCGATGACCTTGGCGCGGGGGTCGAAGTTGCGGTAGACGGCGTGGCCGAAGCCCATGAGCCGGTTGCTCTTGCTGCCGCCCTTGGCCGCCTGGATGAAGCGCGTGCCGTCGTCATGCTCGTCGTGGATAGACTGGAGCATCTGCATGACGGCGGTGTTGGCGCCGCCGTGGAGCGGGCCGGACAGCGCGCCGATGCCGGCGGCGAGGGACGTGAACAGATTGGCCCCGCTGGAGCCGACCATGCGCACGGTGGCGGAGCTGCAGTTCTGCTCGTGATCCGCGTGCATCAGGAGGATCAGGTTCAGCGCCGCGGTGACCTCCGGGATGGCCACATAGTCCTGGTAGGGCTCCGAGAACATCAGGTGCAGGAAATTGTCGCAGAACGGCAGGTCCTTCGGATGCATGAAGGGCAGGCCGCGGGTGTGGCGGTAGATCATCGCGCCCAGCGTGCGGATCTTCGAGATCGCCATCGCGGCGCTGAGATCGAACTGCTTCAGGTCCTGCTCGAAATTGTTCGTGGCCAGATCGGGATAATAGCCGGCCAGGGAGGCGACCAGCGAGGCCAGCATGACCATCGGCGGCGTGTCCTTGGGATAACCATCAAACAGGCGCTGCATCTGGGTTTCGACGTGAGCGTTCTGGCGGAGCCGATCGCCAAAGGCCTGGCGCTGTTTCGCCGTGGGCAGCTCGCCATAGATGATGAGGTAGGCGGTCTCGACGAAATCGCTGTGCGCGGCGAGCTGGTCGATGGAATAGCCGCGATGCCGGAGGATGCCGTTGTCGCCATCGAGGAAGGTGATGGCGCTTTCGCAGGAGCCGGTGTTGCCGTAGCCCTGGTCGTAGAAGATGTAGCCCGTGTCCTTGCGGAGATTGCGGGCGTCAATGGCCTGCTCGCCCTCGCTACCCGTCATCACCGGGTAGGAAACCTCCTTGTCGTCGATCTTGATCAGGGCGTTTTTGGGCATGCGGGTAAGAGGAACTAAAAGCTAAAAGAGCAGAAATCAGGCCTGTTGCAAAGCAAAGCCGCCGGCGAATCCCGCCTATTCGGTAACAATTAGGCGGGCGCCTTGCCGCCAGTGGAAAATGTAACGCCCCGGGCCGGCGGCTCAGTTCGCCTGCAGGGTCGGCACGGCGAACTCGCTGGCCGGGAAATTTTCGTTCAACAGCACCTGGTCGATGGTGATGATGGTGAGCTGCCCGTCGGGGCCCTTGTTGATCACCCTGCGGGCGAAGCGGACCCCGTTGACGAAATTGTCCCCTTCCTCGCGGATTTCAGTGCCGTCCTGCGCGTCGGTCTTGACGAGCCGCGCGGTGGCCTTGTCGAAGTAACGGGTGTAGACCATGTTTTCCAGGTAGGTGAAAACCAGTTTCACGCACGCGATGCCATCCACCGTCGCCTCCCCGCCAAGCCGCATCGTGCCGCCCAGCTTTTCAATCCCGGCAAGAAAGTTCAGGTTGTCCCAGGATTGGGCGCGCAGCCGCTTGATCTGCCCCGCGTCGAGCAGCGTCAGCTGCCACTGGCTGGGATTCAGGAGCGTGGTGCGTTTGAGCCAGGCATCGTAGCCATCCAGCGCGGTCACATCGATGGTCTTGGGGCCGGTGATGGTGATGCGCTGCCGGTGCGGCTTCTGGAAAATAATATCCACCGGCCGTTTGACCGGCTGTTCCACCAGGATGGATTTGTCCTTCGCGGAGGGGAGTTTTTCCGTGGTTTCCAGCGTGCCGATGAAATGAATGGTGGTCACGCTGTTCAACGCGCTCTCGGTGCCCAGGCGGGCCCGGGCCCGGGCAATCCATTGCCCGGCGGTCTGCGCACGGGCCGGGAGGACGGCGGAGGCAACCAGGAGGGCGAGAACAAGCAGGGAACGGGCCATCATACGGGGTGATTCGACACGGGAAAATG
>DATFUQ010000215.1:0-2505 GCA_035260745.1 Lacunisphaera sp.
CGTCTACGGCGAGAACGACGGCCTGGAGAACACGCCCGATTCCTCCCCCGGCGTGCTGCTGCCGCCGCCCAAGCCGCGTGTCAGCGACCTGCTGGTGAAGAAACACGCCCGCGGGCTCGGCGTCCCGGTTGTCGCGGCGCACCGCGCGGTGCTGACCAAGCGCCTGGATTTCGACCGGCTGCCCGCCAAGCTCCACCCGGGAAACGCCTTCGCGCAAAAACACCTGCGCGCCGCCATGGAGGGCCGCGCCGCCTGCTTCTGGGCCACGGCGTGCGGGCGCGGCTGCGCCATCCGCGCCACCTACCAGTCGACCACCGTCCACCTGCCGCTCGCCATGGCCAGCGGCAACCTCGACCTCGTGACGAACGCCATGGCCCGCGAGGTCACCACCGGACCCGATGGCAAGGCCATCGGCGTCACCTTCATCGACAAGATCACCGGCCGCGAGCACCGCGCCGCGGGGCGCGTCGTCGTGCTGGCCGCCAGCTCGGGCGAGACGGTGCGCCTGCTGCTCAATTCCAAGTCGACCCGCTTCCCGCAGGGCCTGGCCAACTCCAGCGGCCTCGTTGGCAAATACCTCATGGACACGGTCGGCGCGAGTTTCTCCGGCCAGATCCCCGCACTGGAAAACCTGCCGCCGCACAACGAGGACGGCGCCGGCGGTGCGCACATGTATGCGCCGTGGTGGCTCTACCAGGAGCAGCATGCCGGCAAGCTCGGCTTCGCCCGCGGCTACCATGTCGAGTTCGGCGGCGGCGGCCGCCGCCTGCCCGGCATGGACACGGGCAGCGGCCTGGAGTGGCTGACCGGCGGCAGCTATGGCAAAAAATTCAAGGAGGACGCCCGCCGTTACTACGGCTCGTTCGTGAGCTTCGATGGCCGCGGCGAGATGATCCCCAACGCGGATTCGTTCGGCGAGCTTGACCCAGTGGTGAAGGACAAGTGGGGCATCCCCGTCATGCGCTTCCATTGGAAATGGTCCGAGCACGAGATCCGCCAGGCCGCGCACATGCAGCAGACCTTCGCCGACATCATCACCGCGATGGGCGGCCGGATGAGGAACCCGCCGCAGAAGGACGGCGCCAAGGCGATCGCCAACGGCGGCGTCATCATCCACGAGGTCGGCGGCGCCATCATGGGCGACGATCCCGCGAAGTCGGTCACCAACCAGTGGTCGCAGACCTGGGACGTGCCGAACCTCTTCCTGACCGACGGCGCGCCGTTCTGCAGCAACGCCGACAAGAACCCCACGCTCACCATCATGGCGCAGGCGTGGCGCGCAGCCGACCACATCGTGGCCGAGCTGAGGAAACAAACCCTTTAAACCCCGCCAGCCATGGACGCTCCGCCCCGCATGGATCGCCGCACCGCCTTGAAATGGATGCTGGCGGCCGCCGCGACGACGGCGCTGGCCCCGCGCTTTGCCCGGGGCCAGACCGGCGTGCCGGCGGCGAAGGGCTACGGCGCCGACCCGGACGTGATGAAGCATTACCAGCCCGGGGAACTCTGGCCGCTGACGTTCACCGACGCGCAGCGCCGCACCGCGGCCGCGCTGTGCGATATCATCATCCCGGCGGACGCCGAGTCGCCCGCCGCGTCGACGGTGGGCGTGGCGGACTTCCTCGACGAATGGATCAGCGCGCCGTATCCCGACCAGCAGGAGGACCGGGGGATCGTGCTGCCCGGGCTCGCATGGATCGACGGGGAGGCGACGAGGCGCTTCAGCCAACCGTTCGCCGCGCTGGCCGATGCCCAAAAGACGGTCATCTGCGACGACATCTGCCACACGGTCAAGGCCAAGCCGGAGTTCAAGAAGGCCGCCAAGTTTTTCGCCACCTACCGCGACCTCACGGCCGGCGGTTTCTACACGACCCCACAGGGTCGCAAGGACCTGCGCTACGTCGGCAACACGCCGCTCGCCACCTTCGACGGACCGCCACCCGAGGTGCTCCGGCAGGCCGGGCTCACCTGAAATTTCCTCATTCCAATCCCATGAAAACCAAACTCCTCATCCTGGTCGCGCTTTGCGGCCTGCTCGCGCCGCTGCCCGCCGCCGAAATGAACACCCTGACCCCGGCCGAGGCGGCCGCGGGCTGGCACCTGCTGTTCGATGGCAAGTCGCTCGATGGCTGGAAGGCCAACGAGTCGCCGCAGGTGTTCACCGTCGCCGACGGCCAGATCGTCGTGAAGGGCCCGCGCTGCCACCTGTTCTACACCGGCCCGGTCGCGAACCATGACTTCAAGAACTTCGAGCTGTCGGTGGAGGTCATGACGAAGCCCAAGGCAAACTCCGGTGTGTATTTCCACACCGAGTGGCAGGCGGAGGGCTGGCCGGCGAAGGGCTACGAGGTGCAGGTCAACAACAGCCACTCCGATCCCAAGCGCACCGCCGGGCTCTATGGCATCAAAGACAACTTCGCCGCCGTCGCGAAGGATGACGTGTGGTTCACGATGTTCATCCGCGTCGAGGGCCGGCACATCACGGCAAGCGTGGACGGCAAGGTG
>DATFUQ010000216.1:0-2504 GCA_035260745.1 Lacunisphaera sp.
CCGGAGCCGCCCAAGAAGAAGGCGCGGCGCAAACGACAGTAATCGGAGGGCGGGCGAGCTCCGTTTGAAGCGGACGAGGCCTTTGCCTCTCGAACCATCAGCGATCCCTATACGAGGAGGCGTCACGCAAGCGTTGACGGACGGCCAGCCTTTCGAAAAGGCTGGATTTGTAGCGCTGTTGAAACAATGAAACGGGGCCAGTGACGTGGTGCCGTTGAACGGGGCCAGTGACGTAGTGCCGTTGGCGGCTGTTGTAGTATAGGGGGGTTTTCATGTCCGTTTCCACGGAATGCCGGTCATGTCGGGCTTGCTTCTTGGTCGAGGAATCGATTCTCGGCCAATCGGTGCAATGCCCCAAGTGCGGCAACGCATTCACTGCGGTCGCCCAGGATGCGATTGCGCCGGGCGGGGCGTTCCTGGGGTATCAGAAAGGGGCCCCGCATAATCACCCTCCTGTCTCCGCGGTCGGACCATCGGGCGACTATCAGGAACTGGACATTCGCCGAGGCGGCACTTCAGACAGCTGGCGGGCCACGAAGGCCGGGCTGACTGTGATCCTGATCTGCACGATCGTCGCCCTGGTGGTCTGGGCGCTCATGGGTTTAATCGTAATCCTAGATTCAGGATCTCCGCATCCAGGGCAGTATGTCCTGGCGATAATTCTCGTGTATACGCATCCCATCTTGGTATTGGCCGCTTTCGTCGGCCTCTGCCTTTGCTGGACTGCCCCCTATCCGCCCGCGCGAAAGCGAGCCGGCATCAGCACGTTGTTAATCATCGGCTCCGTGGTATTTCTCGCGCTGGTATTGATACGATTGATGGCGATGAGTCCAGACTCCCCCGAAGAACGAATACTGCTGCTCATGTTTGGTCTCCCGAGCCTGGTAGTCATCGGCGCCATGGTGTATTGGTATCTTTTCCTTGTGGCGGTTGCCGATTTTTTTCGCGATGCTTCTCTTCGCATGTTTGCGATTCTTACGATGATCTTGACCCTGGCGATTCCCTCATTGTGGGTGTTGTTCGTCGTGATTCTGCACTTTCCGGGAAGATCTTTAGGATTGGTGCCGCGAAGTTAGGGTAGTAAAGAGCCAGACCTCCCTGCAAAGATGTTGTTGCGACACGACATCCCAAGGAGGGCTGGCGATGACATCATGGACGATGCCCGCGTTTTTGTCTACCTGGTTCGCGCGGCTGGCGCAATACGTCGACGCCCGCATCCGGCCGCTGTTCCCGCTGGTCTTTGCGGGCCTGCTCTTCACCACGGACCGGCGGCGCACGGCGTCCAGTTGGTTCCGGGCGGCGGGCATCGGCCCCGAATTTCGGCGGGCCTACACCGTGATCGGCGCGGTGGGTCGCCAGGCGCCGCTGCTGGCGACGGCGGTGTTGCTCGAAGTCGCGGCCGTGCCGGACGCCCGCCCGGACCGGCTGGTGTTCGGGCTGGACGACACGCCGACGGCGCGCTACGGGCCGGAGGTGGAAGGGGCGGGCCTGCACCACAACCCGACGCCGGGGCCGTCCGCTCAGCCCTACGTCTACGGCCACGTGTGGGTGACCCTGGCGCGGCTGGTGCGGCATCCGCAGTGGGGGACGTTGGCTTTGCCGGTGCGGGCCGAGTTGTACGTGCGCCAAAAGGACGTGTCGCGCCTGCCGCCGGAGCGGAGCCAGCCCTTCCGCACCAAATTGGAACAGGCCGTGGAACTGATCCACTGGCTGCGTACCTGGCTGGAGCACCGGGGTAAAGAGCTGTGGCTGGTCGCCGACGGCGCCTACGCCAAGCGCGCCGTGTTGCGCGCGGCCAAGGACAACGGCGTCGTGGTCGTCAGCCGGTTGCGCAAGGACGCAGCGTTGCGCGGACTGCCGGCCGAGCCATCGGCCGGCCAGCGCGGGCGGAAGCCGACCTACGGCCGGGAGGTCATCAGTCTGGCCAAGCGTGCCGGGCACCAGCAAGGTTGGCAGCGCGCGGCGATGGTCCTGTACGGCCAGGCGGTGACGAAGACCTACAAAACGTTCCTGGCGACGTGGCGGCCGGCGGGCGGCGTCATCCGGGTCGTGCTGGTGAAGGAAGCGACCGGCTGGGTGGCGTTCTTCTGTACCAAGCCGGAGGCCACGCCGGCGGAAATCCTGGCGCTGGTGGCCGACCGGGGCGCCATCGAACAGACGTTCAAAGACGTGAAAGAGGTCTGGGGTGCGGGTCAGCAGCAGTTGCGGAATCTCCACGCCAACGTGGGGGCCTGGCACTTGAACTTGTGGGCGTACACGCTGGTCGAGCTGTGGGCCTGGGGTCAGTCCGAGCGGCAGTTGGTGGACCGCAGTGCGTCACCTTGGGACGAGGAGCCGCGGCGGCCTTCCCACGCGGACCGGCGCAAGGCCATGAGGCGTCAGTGCCTGCGCGCGGAATATCGAGCAGCTCTATCGGGCCGGGGCCAAAAGCAGAAACTAAAACGCCTCACCCGCCGCCTGCTGAAATTGGTAGCGTGAGTATAACAAGATGCCGGAAAGTGCAG
>DATFUQ010000217.1:0-3095 GCA_035260745.1 Lacunisphaera sp.
TGAAGTTGACAAACAGCGCCGGGTGTGGGAAAGTTTGGATGCAGGTGAGGTCATGGCGCAAGTGGTCGCAGAGATGCGCGAGCAGGGGTATTCGCCGCCGCCCGGCTATAAGCCGCGAAAAGAGGACCGTTCGCGCTGACCGTCATGGTCACCAACTTCATCGATGCGCCGTTCATCTCCGTCATCATGCCCGTCTTCGCGCGTGACCTGTACCACTCTGCCGTCGCCTTCGGCCTCACCGTCTCCGTCTTTGGCGGCGGTTCGCTGCTGGGCGCCATCCTCTATGGCGTCGCCGGCCACCGGGTGCCGCGCCGCCCCATCTACATCGCGTTATTCATTTTCGCCGGCACACGCTTCTGGGTGCTGGCGCTCTTGCCCACCCTGCCCATCGTCCTCGGCACACTTGCCCTCGACGGCCTCGCCAGCGGGCCGATTAACCCCATCATTGGCACCGTGTTGCAGGAGCGCGTTCCCGCCAGCATGCGCGGCCGTGTCTTCGGCGCCGTCACCGCCAGCGCCTGGGCTGCCATGCCCATCGGCGTGCTCGGCGCGGGCTATCTGCTCGTCGCCATTGGCTTGCGCGCCGTGCTGCTGATCTGCGCCGCCCTCTACCTCGTCACTACCGTCAGCCTGCTCTTCAGTCGTGGCCTGCGTCAGATGGATACGCTGCCCGCTGCACCGCCCTCCAGCGAGCCCATCCCAATGGACGAGCGCGAGACGGCGCAGGGCAGCCGGTAGCGGCGCGCAGCGGGCCGTCCGGCGTCTGACGCCCCTCTCCGCGCCGGAGAGGGGGCTGAGGTTCCTGGGGCCGGGGGTGAGGTTTCCACCGCATATAGAATCCCCCAGACCTGCGCGCAGGTCTGGGGGATTGTCGGATGGTGAAGGAGCTACTCGCGCGGGCCGTGGCCGCCGCTGGGGTTGCGCTGCCCGCCGGGGCCGCCACGGTTGAAGCCGCCGGGGCGCGGGCCGCCGCGATCGCCGCCATAGCCGCTGCCGCCGGAGCGCGGGCCGCCGCTGCCGTAGCCGCCGCGGTCGCCATAGCGGGGTCCACCGGGGCCGCGCCGTGGGCCGCGCTCGGCCTCCAGCTCTTCCGCCGAGGGCATCTCACCACTCAGCGCCGCGCGCCGCGAGAGGTTGATGCGGCCCTGCGGGTCCACCTCGACCACCATCACGGTGATCTCGTCGCCCGGCGCCACCACATCCTCCGGCCGGTTCACCTGATAGTCCGCCAGCTGACTGGTGCGCACAAGCCCCTCTTTGCCCGGCAGAATCTCGACGAAGGCACCGAAGTCGACCAGACGGCGCACGGTGCCTGTGTAGATCTTGCCGACCTCCACCTCTTCGGTGAGGGCGCGGACGGCATCCATCGCGCGCTGCATACCTTCGCCGCTGACCGACGAGATATGCACGGTGCCGTCGTCGTCAATGTCGATCTTCGCGCCGGACTCGTCCTGGATGCGGCGGATCGTCTTGCCCCCTGGGCCAATGACGGCGCCGATCTTGTCGGGATTGATCTTGACCGACTGGATGCGCGGGGCGTAGGGCGACAGCTCGGCCCGCGGCTCTGGCAACGCCTCGAGCATGCGGTCCATGATGTACATGCGCCCCTCTTTGGCCTGCGCCATCGCCTCCCCCAGCACGTCTGCCGTCAGCCCCTTGATCTTGATATCCATCTGCAGCGCCGTGACGCCGTCCGCCGTCCCGGCCACCTTGAAGTCCATGTCGCCCATGGCGTCTTCAAGCCCCTGAATATCGGAGAGGATGGCGTACTTGTCCAGCGTCTCGCCGGACTGCGTGATGAGGCCCATCGCGACACCGGCTACCGGCGCCTTGATCGGCACACCGGCATCCATCAGGCTGAGCGTGCTGCCGCAGGTCGAGCCCATCGAGGTCGAGCCGTTCGAGCTGAGCACCTCGGAGACGACGCGGATGGTGTACGGGAATTCGCTCTGGTCGGGGATAACGGGCAAGAGCGCCCGCTCGGCCAGCGCGCCGTGGCCGATCTCGCGGCGGCCTGGGCCGCGCGAGGGCCGGGTCTCGCCGACGCTGAACGACGGGAAGTTGTAGTGGTGGATGTAGCGCTTGCTCTCTTCGGAGCCCAGGCCGTCCAGCATCTGCTCTTCGCCCGGCGAGCCGAGTGTCACCACGCTGAGCACCTGCGTCTGTCCGCGCGTGAAGATCGCGGAGCCGTGGGCACGCGGCAGCAATCCCGTCTCGCACGAGATCGGGCGAATGTCCTTGGTGCCGCGGCCGTCCGGCCGGATCCCCTTCTCGAGAATCTGCGTGCGGACGTACTTCTTCAGCTCTTTCTCGAAGAAGCTGGTGATCTCTTTGGTGCGCTCCGGATACTTCGCGCCGAGCTCGGCAATCAGCTCCTGCTCCACGGCGGCAAGTGCGGCCTCGCGCGCTGCCTTGTCGGCGTTGTTGACGGCCGTCTCGAAGCGCGGCTTGACGAATTCGGCGACGGCTTTGGCCAGCTCCTGGTCTTCCGAGGGCGGGATGAATTGGCGCTTGGGCTTGCCAGCCTGCGCGGCCAGCTCGCGCTGCATCTCGATCAGCTGCTGGATGGCCTCGTGGCCCTTGCGGACCGCCTCAACCATCGTCTCTTCGGGCAGCTCCTTGGCGCCGGCCTCGACCATCACCACCGCTTCGGCGGTGCCAGCCACGGCGAGGTCGAGCAAGCTGTTCTTCAGCTCCGACTCGGTCGGATTGATGACGATGCGGCCGTCAATGTAGCCGACGCGCACGCCGCCGACCGGGCCGGCGAAGGGAATGTCGGAGATGGTGAGCGCCGCCGAGGCGCCCAGGATGCCGAGGACATCGGAATCGTTCTCCATGTCGGCGGAGAGCACGGTGATGACGACCTGGACATCGTTGCGATAGCCCTTGGGGAAGAGCGGACGAATGGGGCGGTCGACCAGACGCGAGGCGAGGATCGAGTGCTCGGTGGGGCGGCCTTCGCGCTTGATGAAGCCGCCGGGAATCTTGCCCGCGGCATAGAGCCGCTCTTCGACGTCGACGGTGAGGGGGAAGAAATCGATGCCTTCACGCGGGAACACGCTAGATGTAGCGGTGGCCAGAATGACGGTTTCGCC
>DATFUQ010000218.1:0-10789 GCA_035260745.1 Lacunisphaera sp.
GCCAATGGTGGCGGCTGCCCGCCGGCACGTCGATGACGCCGCGGCGCTCGGGCGCGACGAGGGGAAATCCGTCCGTGGCGAAATCGCGCCCGGACAGTTGCAGCGTGCCCGGCCCGAGCGGCTGGGTGAGCGCCAGCTCGGCGCTGCGCGTGGCGAAATCGCCGGCGGTGACCGCGAAACGCGAGGACGCGTGGGCGGCCGGCCCGGTCAGCAGTTGCACGACGCCGCCCAGCGCGGCGTTGCCCCACGCGGTGGCGCCGCCGCCGCGCACAAGCTCGGCGCCGGCGAGCGACTCGCGCGGCACCTTGCTCCACGCGACCCAGCCGCCGAACGGATCGTTGAGCGGCACGCCGTCGAGCAGCACGAGCGAACGGCTGGCGCCGCTCGGCCCGAGCCCGCGGAGCGATACGCCCTGCGCGGTCGGGTTCGCGGAAAAACTGTCGCTGCGCCGGAACAGGCTGAAGCCGGGCACGGCGCGAAGGGCATCATCAAGGGTCGCGGCCGGGGCGGCGCGGAGGTCCGCGCCGGCGAGCACGGTCAGGGCGAAGGGAATCTGTGCGGCGGTCTGCGGCGCCCGCGCGGCAGTGACAACGACCGGGTCCAGCCGCACGGTCTGCGCCGACAACGCCGGCACCAGGCAGGCGAAAGCCAGCCAGGATGGACGCAGACTCACGGCTTGGCGCGCTGCGCCGCGACCTGCGCCGGGGTGACTTCTGTGGCGCCGGGCGGGGCGAAATTTTTCCGGAGATAATTGATGATGCCGGCCACGTCGGCGTCGCTGATCGCCGCGCCATAGGGCGGCATGATATTGCTGAATTTCTCCCGGTCCGGCGGGAGCACGGCGGCGGGACCGCGGAGGATCACATTGATCAAGCGGTCGGGATCGCCGGCGACGACGGCACTCCCGGCGAGGGCGGGCTGCATGTTGGAAACGCCGCTGCCATTGGGCATGTGGCAGGCGGCGCAGACCTGCAGGTAGATTTTGCCGCCGGGGGTGTCGGCGCCGGCGAGGGCCGCGGCCGGCGCCGGGACCGCGGTGGTAGATTTCTTTCCGGCCGCGGGGCCGGTCTCGCCGGTGTAGATGATGCGCCAGATGCGGCCCTTCTCGGTTTCACTCACATAGAGCGAGCCGTCGGGCCCGACGGTGACGCCGGACGGGCGGAAGCGCGCGTCGCCGGTATTGGTGAAATAGTCCACGCCGGCGAAGCCTTCGGCGAAGGTTTCATAGGCGCCAAGCGGCCGGCCCTGGTCGTCGAAGGGCACGAAGGCGATCTTGTAGCCGGCCTGCGCGCGCGGGGCGCGGTTCCACGAACCGTGGAAGGCGACGAACATGCCGTTGCGGTAGTGCGCGGGGAATTGCGTGCCGGTGTAGAGCGTCATCTGCAGCGGCGCCCAGTGCGCGGGGAACGCGACCACGGGTTTGTCGAAGAGCGGGTTGTCGTCGCGCTTGCGGTTGTCGCCGCCATACTCGGGCCCGACCATGCGGGCCTGCTTGATCGGGTCCCAGTAGGTGTAGGGCCAGCCGAGGTTCGCGCCCTCGTGCAGCAGGTGCATCTCCTCGGCGTCGCGCTCGGCATTGTCGAGGTCGTCGTAATACTCGGGGGCGATGGTGTTCATCTGGTCGCGGCCCATCATCACCATGAAAAATTCGCGCGAGGCCGGCTGCCACGCGAGCGCGAGGCAGTGGCGGTGGCCGGTCGAGAAGCGCACGCCGTCGGCCTGCGTCTGGTTGAGCTTGTTGGGGTCGAAGCGCCAGAAGCCGCCGTAGGTTTTCTGGAATTCGTCCACCTCGGCGGGGGTCTTGCCCCTGGCCCCGAGGCGGCGGTCGCCGTCGCTGTAGACGTTGTAGGGCGAACCGACCTCGACGATCATCCGGCCCTGGTCGTCAAAGGCGAAGGCCTTGGCGTCGTGATCCCTTTCCGCGGGCAGGTGGTGCACGATGGTCTGCATCTCGCCGCCCGGCACGAGTTCGCCGGGCGTGTATTTGTAGCGGTAGACCGCAGTGCGGCTCGAGTGGTAGAGCCAGCCGTCGTGAAACATGATGTGCGTGCCGCCGTCGCCGGGACCGAACTCCTTGATGACATCCGCGCGGCCGTCGCCGTCGGTGTCGCGCAGCGCGAGGATGCCGCCGTGGTAGATTTTCGCGTAGATGTCGCCGTTGGGGGCGACGGCGAGGAAGCGGAGGCGCTCGGAGGTGTTGCCGGTTTTTTTGCCGACGACGAGGTTGTCGGCGACGACCAGGGCGCGGAAGCCCGGCGGGAGGGTGATCGCACCGTCGTCGGGGTCGGGGGCGGGCAATCCAGCGGAGGCAGTCGCAGCGAGACCCAGCAGGAGGCAGGCGGGGAGTAGCTTCATAGTGGAGCAAAACATGGCCAGCTCGGCGGCTGAAGCAAGTGGCCGCCGTGCCGGTCCGTGTCACAAATTTAAGCTGGCGTCGGGCGGGGCGATGCGGGATGCGTTGCGGTCCACATGTCTTCCTGGGAATACAAACTGATCTCCAGCGGTCCACTGGGCTTCGCGTCAATGCAACTGCTCGAGCAGCACCTGAGCCAGCTCGGCAAGGACGAGTGGGAAATCATCAGTTTCACGACCAAGCCCGACAACCCGCTGGTGTTCCACGGCCTGGCGCGCCGGCCCGTCGCCCGCGACTGGTTTCCGCCCGCCGCCGCCAAGCCGGCCTATGTGCCACCGCCGATTCCCCCGGACGAGGCGGATGACGGCAAGGACGAGCGCTCCTTCGCCGACGAGCTGCCGCCCGCGCGTCCGGCCAACGCGCCGGCGCCCGCCGACCTCGGCTTGGGCAACTTCGATGACCTGGGCGGCAGCGAGGCGGACTTGCCCACGCTGTTCGAGGCGCTGAAGCCGTTTTTGCGGAAAAATCCGCGCGGCGACCTGTCGGTCGAGCTCGATTTCCTGGCCAAGAAATTCGAACAGGATACGCGCGAGCTGCTGACCGCCTTTGCGGAATGCGGGCTGCAGCTCCCGGCGGCTGGGGAGGAAAAGGGCGACGTGGTGGATCACGACGGCTCCCTTTACTGGCTGGAGCGCGACCAGAAGGGCCGGGTATGGCTCAACACGCGCGACAAAAAATTCAAGACGACCAAGACCACGCCCGTACCGGCCGGGTCCAAAACGGAGCGAGCACCCGAGACCAGGGAGCCACGGCCCGACAAACCCGCGCGCGCCGTGGAATCCGTCTTCGCGGACACCGGTTCCTTCCTCGGTCGCATCCGCTCGATGATGCGCCGCAACCGCCGCGGTCACGGCTGGTCGGGCAGCTTCCAATACCTGACCAAGGCGCTGAAGCTCGACGACCCTCAGCTGCTGGAAAAACTGGGCGAACACGGCCTGCGCCTCGAGGGTGGCGACGAGCCGGTGCTGGCCCAAGACGGCGATTTTGTCTTCTGGTTGAACCGCAACCAGCGCGGCGAAATCTGGATCAATGCGGACGAGAGAAAGCAAGGGGCGGAGAGCAAGGAGCAGGAAGCCGAACACACCGCCGCCGATGACGGCCCGCCGGGCCGCGAGTATGTTGATCCCCGGGCGGAAAGTACGGCAAACAAATCACTGCCGCCCGAGAACATCCTGACCGCGATGCGGCTGATGATGGAGCCGAAGAAACGCGGCGAGGGCGTGACCGCGCCGGTGAGGACCCTGGCGGAGAAGCTGGAAAAATCCGACGAGCAGGTGCTGGCGGCGCTGGCGTCCGTCGGGCTCATCGTGCCCGAGTCGCCGAAGGCGAAGCCGACCTTTGCCGGGCACGGCGGCGAAATCTACTGGCTCAACGTAAACGCCAAGGGCCAGGTGTGGCTCAATGCGAAGGTCGCGAAAAAACCGCGGGGCGCAAAGTCGGACGAATAATCCTCTTCACCAAGGCGAGCGGGTGCCCTCCGAACTCAAGGGTGGCAGGGAAGCCTGATGGAAGCGGGCGAGCGCGGCGAGCTGGTCGGCGATGAGCCGGTCGGAGCGGCAGCGCGGCATTTTGCTGGCGCTGGCGGTTTTGTGCTGCTCGTGGGCCCATTGCTCGAACACGCCCGGCACGACCAGCCGGACCGAGGGGATATCCAGCGTGCGGCTGGCCCGCCTGGCCGCATAGTCGCGATTGCGGTGCGCCAGCTCGGCATCGAGCTCCGGCCCGAGCACGTTGGCGGTGGGCGTTTTGATGGTGTGGGTGCCCAGTTCGAGCCACCATTCGTGGCAGTTGATGGTCTGCCCGGCCGCGATGCGCCGGTGGTAGGGGGCGACATGGAAATTGACCGCCTGCCAGCCGTTGCGGGCGCAGACCGCCTGCAGGGTCTCGAGCAGGTCGCGCTCGCTGACGTGCTCACCACAGGCATTGAGCTGGAGCGCGGTGCGGCCGGCGAATTGCAGGCGCGGCGGATCGACGGACACGAAGCGCACGATGTCCCCCGGCGCATAGCGGCAGAGCCCGGCGGGCGTGGTGACGAGCAGCACGTAGTCGACGCCGGGCTTGACCTTGCCGAGCGGCAGGCACTTCGCGCCCGAGTTGGGCAGCGAGGCTTCGGTGAAATCGGCCAGTGGCAGGAACTCAAAGAACACGCCGGCGTCGGTGAGCAGGCGCAGGCCCGGGGCCTGGCCGCCGTCCTGGGCAGCGAATACGCCCTCCGCCGCGGCGTAGACCTCGTGGAAATTGACCGTCGGCCCGAGCGACGCGCGCAGCGCCTCGCCGAACAGCCCGAGCGGCGCGCCGGTGAAAAGGCAGCATTCCAAATTGGGCCAGACCATCGACAGGTGGGCCAGGCGCGGCCGGCCCGGGCCGGCCGCTTCGCGCACGGCGAGGGCCAGGGCACACAGCAGCGCCGGCGTGCCGCCCACGAGCGTGACGTCGCGACGGAGCATGGCCCGGGCGGTCGCCGCGATTTTTTCCGCGCCCTCGGGCAGTTTGCTCACGGCGGGGAGCGGGGAGCGGAGGTTGGCCTCGACCCAGGGCGTGAGGCAGAGCGTGAGCATGCCGTCCAGGCTGGTGCAGTAGGCGTCGTTGGCCTCGTTCACCGCGGTGCTGGCCCCGACGTGCACGTGCCGGCCGAGAAACACGCCGTTGTGGCCGGCCCGGGCGGCATAAAGAAAGAGCGCGTCCCTCAGGCCGCGCCGGAATTGCGCGAGCATGGCCTCGGGCACGGGCAGGAGCTTGGCTGATTCACCGGTTGTGCCGGCGGATTCGACAAAGAAAAGACAGCGACCCGGGACGAGCACATCGGGCTCTCCATTGGCCATGCGCTCGACGAGCGGCTTGAAGTGGTCGTAGCCTTGCGGTGGCACGGCATCGCGGAACTGCGCGTAGGTGGTGACCGCGGTCAGGCCGTGGCCGCGGCCGAATTCCGTGCCGGCGATCTGCGCCATGAGCTTCGCGAAAACCGCCGCCTGCGCCTCGATCCCGCGGCCCGCGGCCTTGAGCCGGCGGACAAAACGCGCCACCCGGTAGCCCGCCCAGAAGTTCACCAGAAATCGAGGTGCCAGCGTCATGATTTGGCGCCAAAGATACGATGATTTCGCCCCGAACGCGACAGGGATTATTAGCCAGGGGATGAGGTAAAGCCCGCGGCTTGGGGGTTGCTGCCGCGGGACAGGGGCACAGGCTGGGAAAAATTTCCATGCCGCTGCCGCCCATAGTTTTTGAAGACGAGGCTCTGGTCGCGTTCGACAAGCCGGGCGACCTGCTCCTCGCACCCGACCGGCGGGACCGGTCGCGCGAAAACCTGCCGGACCTGGTGCGCGCCCGGCTGGGCCCCGGTCTCGCGTTGGTGCACCGGCTCGATGACGACACGAGCGGGCTGGTGCTCTTTGCTAAGACCAAGGCCGCGCTGGATTTTCTCAGCGGACAGTTCCAGGCGAAGACCGTGGTCAAGACTTTCCAGGCCCTCACCGTCGGGATCCCCGCGCAGGACGAATTCACGGTGGATTTGGTGATCAAGGAGGATGAAGGGAAGCCGGGCCGGATGTGCGTCGTCAAGAAACACGGGGCGGCGAGCGTGACAGAATTCATGGTCCGGGAAAAATTCCCGCGGCCCGCCGGCCGCGCGAGTTACGCTTTTGTGGAATGTCGGCCGCTGACCAGCCGCCCGCATCAGGTTCGTTTACACCTGGCGGAGTCCGGCACGCCCGTCCTCAACGACCCGCTCTACGGCGACGGGACGCAGCTCCTGCTCTCCGACCTCAAGCGCGGCTACAAGGGCCGGTCCGACGAGCGGCCGCTCCTCGCCCGGCTGGCGTTGCACGCCGGCGGGCTCACCTTCCGGCATCCACTGACCCGCGAGCCGATGACACTCACCGCGTCGCTGCCCAAGGACCTTGAAGTGCCGCTGAAATATCTGCGAAAGTTTGGCACTAGCGCGCCCCGCCGCTGACCGGAGCCCGCTCCCTCACTTGGCTTTACTTCCCTCGCGGAGGTGGGTTGTCTACGCGCCAACAAATACCTGCATGAGCAATCCCCTTCCTGTTACCCATGCCACTGATGCCGCCGGCATTGGCTGGATAACCTTCGACGATCCCGCCGGTCGCGCGAATGTCTTCAACCCCGCCACGCAGGCCGCGTTGCGCGCGGCCGTTTCCGCTCTGGCGGCCCAACCGCTGAAGGCCGTGATCGTCATCAGTGCCAAGGAAAAAATCTTTATCGCCGGCGCAGACCTCAAGTGGCTGGTGTCGCTGCCCGATGTCGAAGGTGCCACGCAGGCCTCGCGCGAGGGCCAGGAACTGTTCGGCTTGCTCGCCAATCTCGAGGTGCCGGTGGTGTGCGCCATCCACGGCGCCTGCGTCGGCGGCGGCTTCGAGCTCGCGCTCGCCTGTTCGTGGCGCATCGCCAGCGAGGCGCGCGAGACCGTGATCGGGCTGCCCGAGGTGGGGGTCGGCGTGATTCCCGGCTGGGGCGGGTGCACGCGCCTGCCCCGGCTCATCGGCGCGAAGGCGGCGGTGGAACACATTCTCAAGGCCACCCCGGTGCCGGCGGCCGCGGCCCACGCGGCCGGGCTCGTGGACGAACTCGTTCCCGCGGCGGAGTTGACGGTGCGCGCGAAGGCCGCGGCGTTGCGGCTCGCGGCGGAGGGCCTGCCGCGCCGCGCCGCGCCCCCGGAGGCGCCGGCGGATTTTTTTGCCAGTCAGCGCAAGGCCGCGCTCACCCGTTACCGCGGCCAGCCGGCGCCGCTCGCGGTGCTCGATGCGATCGAAAAGGGCGCGGGCCTCCCGCTGGCCCCGGCGCTCGACCTGGAGGCGGCGCTCTTCGGCGGCGTGGCGTCCGGCGAGGTCACGAAGAATCTCATCCATGTCTTTTTCCTCAAGGAGAGCGGGAAAAAAACCGGCGTGGACGCTTGGTTTCCACCGGCCGCGTCCGCCGCGGCGCCCGTGCCGTTCCGGATCATCGGCATCGTCGGCGCCGGTGTCATGGGCTCGGGCATTGCGCAGTGGTGCGCCTCGCATGGCTTCGGCGTCATCCTGTGCGACGTTGAGCGCGACGCGGTTGAGCGCGGCATCAAGGTCATCCGCGGAATCTTCAAGCAGGAGGAGGCCCGCGGCCGGCTGACCCCGGCGGAGGCGCACCGCATGATGGGCGGCATCGGCGTCACCACGAGCCTCGAGGACTTTGACGGCTGCGACATGGTGATCGAGGCCATCGTCGAGAACGTCGAGGCCAAACGGAAGCTTTTCACGGAACTGTCCGCCGTGATGTCACCCGACTGCGTGCTGGCGTCAAACACCTCGGCGCTGCCCATCGAGGAGCTCGCCAGCACGGTGAAGAATCCCGGGCGCATGGTCGGCCTGCATTTTTTCAACCCGGTCGGCCGCATGCCGCTGGTCGAGCTGGTGCTGAGTCCGATGACCACGCGGCTGACGGCGGAACGCGCGCTCGCCTTCGTCAAGGCGCTCGGCAAGACGCCGGTCCTCTGCAAGTCGTCGCCCGGTTTCCTCGTCACGCGGGTGCTGTTCTTCTACCTCAATGAAGCGTGCCGGCTCTGGGAGCAGGGCGCGCCGACCGGGGGCATCGACCGCGCGATGCGCGAGTGGGGCTGGCCCATGGGCCCGATGCGCCTGATCGACGAGGTTGGCGTGGACGTGACCGATTTCATCTTCGGCGAAATGGCGCACTATTTTCCGGGACGCTTCACCAGCACGACCCTCTGCCATAAAATGTCGGCGGCGGGCCTGAAGGGCCGCAAGAACGGCGCGAGCACCGGCTTCTACAGTTACGTCGGGGACCAGGAGGTGCTGAACCCGGCGCTGGCGGCGTTCGCGCCAGGCTCCGCCCAAACAGCGGCCGACGCCAAGGCCATCTCGGACCGGCTCAACGGCGTGATGATCGAGGAAACCAAGCGGGCGCTGACCGAGGGCGTCATCAAGACCCCGGACGAGGCCGACCTCGCGCTGCTGCTCGGCGCGGGTTTCCCGGCGTTCCGGGGCGGGCTCATGCGGTATGCGAAGGGCATCGGCGCTTTCTAGGTTTTTGTAGGAGCTTGCTTGCAGGCGATACCTCAAGGCATCGCTTGTAAACAAGCTCCTACAACAGATCCGGGTGCGGGGCTGTTCGCCGGCTAACCCAAAGGAATTAAAAGCCGCGGTGGCGGGCCGGCCGGGCCAGAAATGCGTTGCAGTTGCGGGTGGCTTGCGGGGAAATTTTCACCATACTCTTCCCATGGCCCAAGCCGCCACCCTCAACAAAGAACAAAAGCGCCATCTGCTGCTGACGATGCTCGAGAGCCGGCACGGCGATCTCCGCGAGGAGAGCCTGAACCGGCAGGGCAAGGGGCATTTCCACGTTTCCGGCCGCGGCCACGAGGCGCTGGCGGCCGTCGGCGCGCAGTTGCGGAGCAGTGATTTCCTGGTGCCCTATTACCGGGACCGGGGCCTGTGCATGGGGCGCGGCCTGACGACCCGGCACCTGGCGCTGGAGTATTTCGCCAAGCGCGACTCGGCGTCCCGCGGCCGCATGATGCCCTCGCACTACAGCTCGCGGGAACTGAACATCGTCAGCGTGCCCACGCCCACCGGGGCGCAGTTGCTGCCGGCTTGCGGCATCGCGTGGGGCCTGCAGCTCGACCAGAAAGACGGCGTCGTGGTCACCTGCGTCGGCGACGCGGCGACCCGCCAGGGGGATTTCTACGAAGCCCTGAGCTTTGCCCTCGAAAGGAAACTGCCGGTGCTGGTCGTCGTCGAGGACAACGCCTACGGCATCTCGACGCCGACGCGGGAGACCAACCCGCTGGCGATCGAGGTGTTGAACAAGGCGCAATGGCAGATAGTGGACGGCAGCGATGCCGGCGCGGTGCACGCCGCCGCCCAGACGGCCATCGCCGGGCTGCGCGAAGGTCGCGGCCCGGTGTTTCTCTGGGTCAAGCTCGAGCGCCTCTCCAGCCACACCAGCTCGGACGACCACACCCTGTATCGCTCGAAGGAGGATCTCGCCGCCCTCGAGCAGGCCGACCCCATCCGTGCCTTGAAGGACCGGATGATCAAGGACGGCGAGCTGACGGAGAAGGAATTCGAAAAACTCGACGCGGAGCTGAAGGAGAAGGTGCGCAAGGATTACGCGGCCGCCGAAAAGGCCGAGAACCCGCGCGCCGACGAACTGCTGCTCGAGACGGTGGGCCCGTCGCCCGACCTGAACGAGGAGCTGTTCAAGCCCGGCAAATACCGCATGGGCGACCTGATCAACCGCACGCTCCGGGCCGGGCTCGACGCCGACCCGGGCCGCATCATCTTTGGCGAGGACGTCGAGGATCCGAAGGGCGGGGTGTTCCGATTGACGCAGAAACTCTCCACGGATTTCCCGGAGCAGGTGTTCAACTCGCCGCTGGCGGAATCCACCATCATCGGGCTGGCCGGCGGGCTCGCGCTCTATGGTCGCCGCCCGGTGTTCGAGATCCAGTTCATTGATTTCATCTATCCCGGCTTCAACCAGCTCGCCTCGAACCTGGCGAACCTCCGCTGGCGCGCGAACGGCGAGTGGAAGGTGCCGGCGGTCATCTACGCGCCCTACGGCGCCTACCTGCCCGGCGGCGGGCTCTGGCATTCGCAGGCCAACGAGTCGGTGTTCGCGCATTTTCCCGGCATCAACGTCGTCGTGCCCAGCACGCCCGAGGACGCGGCCGGCCTGCTCTGGACCGCAATGCACGCCGAGGACCTGGTGCTTTTCCTGGTGCCGAAGCACATGCTCTGGGCGGAAAAGGAAACGGCGGAGCCCGTGGTTTCCATCCCGCTGGGCAAAGCCCGCCGTTGTTTGGAAGGCGGCGACCTCACGCTCGTGGCGTGGGGCAACACCCTCGAAAAATCCTACGAGGCCATCGCGGAGCTGAAGGGCGAGGTCGGAGTCGACCTGATCGATCTGCGCTCCATCGTCCCGTGGGACAAGGCGATGATCGAGGCCTCCGTGCGCGCCACCGGCCGGCTCGTCGTCGTGCAGGAGGACACGGAAAACTGCTCCGTCGGCCAGATGATCATCACCCACATCCTCAGCCAGCCCGACCTGTGGGCGGCGATGAAGGCGCCCCCCGTGCTCGTCTCGAAGGGCAATGTGATGATCGGTTACAACCCCATCTACGAATACGCCGCGCTGCCCGATGTGCCGCGCATCACCGACGCCATCTGGCGCACGGTGTCGGTGAATGTCTCCCGCGGCGCGCCGGCCCGGTTCGCTGATTCCACCCCGGCCTGGCCGATGCCCGCGACGGTCACGCCCGCCCCCGCAACTGATTCCCACGGCCCGCAGAGCACCCTCGTCGCCGGCACCAGCGACATCATCCTCCGCGTGCCCATCATGGGGGAGGGGTTGCGCTCCGCCCGG
>DATFUQ010000219.1:0-6953 GCA_035260745.1 Lacunisphaera sp.
AGCCGCAGGGCTACACCCTTGTGGCCGGCTTCGCCAACCTCAAGGGCCTCAAGACCGGCGACGAGGTGCGCATGGCCGGCGTCAAGGTCGGAGCTGTCGGCATCACCCGCCTCGCCGCCCATCGGGTCGAAGCCTTGGTCATGGTCGATCCCGGGGTGAAAATCCCGAACGATGCCGTCGCCAGCGTCGAGCAATCCAGCCTGCTCGGCAGTAATTACCTGGGCATCACCTTCGGCACGCCCGGCGGGCCCCTGCTCAAGGACCAGGACGAGATCCAGACCAAGCCCACCGTGGACATGAGCGAGGTCATCAGCCAGCTCGGCAACCTCGGCTCCAAGCTTGAGCAAGTCATCGGCGAGATCGGCAAATCCATGGGCACCGGCAGCGAGGGCGGTGGCATTTTCCAGCGCATCGACAAGCTCGTCACGGACAACGGCCCCAGGCTCACGGAGACCATCAGCAATCTGCAGGACATCACCGGCAAGATTAAAAACGGCGAGGGCACTTTCGGCCGTCTCGTCAACGATCCAAAACTGCACGACGAGCTGCTCGCCTCCGTGACCGAGATCAAGTCGGCCGCAGCGGATGCGCGCACCTTCATGGGCGACGCCAAGGCCATTGTCGCCGACGTGAAGGCCGGCAAGGGCACCCTCGGCCTGCTCCTTTACGACGAGCCCACGGCCAGCAGCCTTAAGCTTTCCATGAACAATCTGCGCGAGGTCTCCGACAAGCTCAACAGCGGCAAGGGCACGCTGGGCAAGCTGATCTCTGACGACAGCCTCTACTTGAGCGTGCAATCCACGATGAAGAAAGCCGACCGCGCCATCGAGGGCCTGGGTGACTCCGGGCCGATCACGGCCGTCGGGGTCGTGGCCGGAAAACTCTTCTGATGCCCGAGGTCGCGCTTCAGCTGGTCGCCGGCGAGTTCGCCGTGGGCCGGCTGCCCCCGACCGAGCCGGTTCCTGCGTGGGCCGGCTCCATTGTATTCAGTTCCATCACGCGTACTCCAGATGAGCTCTCGATCATCTGCCCGGCCTCCCAGGTGCCCGCCAGCGTCAAGGCCGAGCGCGGCTGGCGCGTGCTGAAGTTCGCCGGCCCGCTGGACTTCGGGGCTGTCGGGATCATGGTTGCGGTCGCCAAGCCGCTTGCCCGCGCCGGCATCAGCCTGCTCACGGTCGGAACCTTCGACACCGACTATGTGCTGGTAAAGGCCGACCGGCTGGCGGACGCCATTCACGCCCTTGAAGCCGCCGGCCACACAGTCCGGCGCGAGTAAGCGGACCCGTCAGTGGTTAACAGACAGGCCAAACCAACGCAATGCACGGCTCCGCTACAATCAACGTGTGGCCGGACCGCACTGGGATGCGGTGAGGCTATAATTTATCACGCCGGAGGTCCCTGTGCGCTAAAAGACCGCGGCGCGAGTGCCTCAATCAATTGCCGGCTGGTTCCCTACGCCTTGGGGCCGCCCTGGGCGTAATACCGCGCCCGCAGCCGCAAGCCGTTCAGGCGGATGAATCCCGTCGCGTCGCTTTGGTTATACCAGCTCTTCACACCCTCCATCGAGGCGATCTTCATGTCGTAAAGCGAATACTTCGACCTGCGACCGCAGGTGATGACATTTCCCTTGTAGAGCTTCAAACGCACGGTGCCGCTGACGTGTTTCTGCGACTCATCGACGAGCGCTTGCAGGGCTTCGCGTTCCGGCGCGAACCAGAACCCGTAGTAAACGAGTTCGGCGTATTTGGGGATGAGCGAGTCGCGCAGGTGCATGACCTCGCGATCCATCGTGAGCGATTCCACCTGGCGGTGGGCGTGCATGAGGATGGTGCCGCCCGGGGTTTCATACACGCCGCGCGACTTCATGCCGACAAACCGGTTTTCGACCAGATCCACGCGGCCGATGCCGTGTTTGCCGCCGAGTTGGTTGAGCAGCTTGAGCACGCCGGCGGGCGTGAATCTCCGGCCATTCACGGCCACGCAGTTGCCCTGCTTGAACTCCAGCTCCACATATTCCGGCTTGTCCGGCGCATCCTCGGGCGAGACTGACAGCTTGAACATTCCTCGGTTGGCCTTGGTGGTCGGATCAAACCACGGATCCTCAAGGATGCCGGCCTCGTAGGAAATGTGCAGTAGATTGCGATCCATTGAATACGGCTTCTGGAGTGAAGCCTCAACGGGGATTTTGTGCTTCCGACAGTAGGCAATCATCTCGGCGCGGCCGGGAAACAGCTTGCGGTAGGCGTCGATCTTCCACGGCGCGATGATCTGGAGGTCGGGTGCGAGCGCCATGTAGGTCAGCTCAAAGCGGCACTGGTCATTGCCCTTGCCCGTGGCGCCATGTGCGACTGTCGTGGCCTTCTCCTTGCGGGCGATGGCGATTTGGGCCTTCGCAATCAGGGGGCGCGCGATCGACGTGCCGAGATAATACTGCCCCTCGTAAATGGCATTGGCGCGAACCATGGGGTAAATGAAGTCGCGGGCAAATTCCTCGACCAAATCGAGCGTGTAGTGCCTGCTGGCGCCGGTTTTTCTCGCCTTGGCGGACAACCCCTTGAGCTCTTCCTGCTGGCCAATATCAGCGGCAAAGGTAACGACTTCCGCGGCATAGGTTTCTTTCAGCCATTTTACGATGACCGAGGTGTCGAGGCCGCCCGAGTATGCGAGCACGATCTTCATGATAGGGCCCGCAGTGTTGGCAAACGCTCGCGGTGCGCAAAGTTAAAATCACGTATTTACCACTGGTTCATGGCTGCGGGGTTGCCTTTTGCCATTCTCGGGAAAGACTTTTCTCAGCCTGTGATATGAGCACCGCCCCGCAACGGTTCAGCCATGTCTCGCCACGAGGATTCACGCTCGTGGAAATAATGATCGTCGTGGTCATCATTGGTCTACTCGCGGCCCTGGCTATTCCGGCTTTTCAACGCGTCCAGCGAGCTGCGCAAAACAGTCGCATCGTGAATGATTTTCGGATCTTTTCCCAGGCGTTCGAGATCTATAAAACGCAAAACGGCGTTTGGCCCGCCAATGTGGGCGCCGGCGTAATTCCGGCCTCACCCGTGCCGATGGCGGGCGATTTCAAGGCCGATGTCTGGCAGGCGGCCACGGCGATCGGCGGCCGCTGGAACTGGGATAATTCCCTTCCCACCGGTGGTTACGCCGGAATCTCCATTTCCAGTTTAACTTGCACCGACGCCCAGCTCATCGAGATCGATGGCAAGATTGACGATGGCGACCTCACGACCGGTCGTTTCCAGAAAATCCAGCCCACCCGGGTGATGTTGATTCTGGAGCAGTAGGCTTCAGTTGCGACTGCGGGCCAGGATGGCCAGGATGGCTTTCTGCACGTGCAGGCGGTTCTCTGCCTCGTCAAAGATCACGCAACGAGGGTGATCGAGCACTTCCTGGGTGACTTCCTCCCCTGCGTGGGCCGGCAGGCAATGCATAAAAAGTGCGTCGGGCTTGGCCGCGGCGAATAGTTTTCCCGTCACTTGAAATGGCATCATGCGCCGCCGCCGTTCCGCAGCCTCACTCTCCTGCCCCATGCTGGCCCAGACGTCGGTATAGACAATGTCCGCCCCGGCTACGGCCTCAAACGGATCGCTGGTGAAATGAAAGGCGCCCCCCATCTGCGCCACCAGCGCCTGGATTTCCGGCCCGGGCTCATGGCCCGCCGGGCCGCTGAGTGAAACCTTCATGCCGAACAGATTCGCCCCGAGGATCCACGAGTTCGCGATGTTGAAGCTGGTGTCGCCGAGGAAAGCCACCTTGCGGCCGTGCAACGAGGCGAGGAGATCCCCCTGCGCTCCCGCCCACCGTTCCGCTGCCGTGAACGCATCCGCGTAGATCTGGCACGGGTGCAGGAAATTCGTCAGCGCGTTCACGACCGGCAGCCCGCTGTGCGCCGCCAGTTCGGCCAGGTCGCCCTGGGCGTAGGTGCGCACGATCAGACCATGCACGAACCGCGACAGCACCTTCGCCGTGTCGGAAATGGTTTCGCCGCGCCCGATCTGGATGTCGTTCGTGTTGAGAAAAAGCGGATTCCCGCCGAGCTCGTGGATGCCCACCTCGAAGGACACGCGGGTGCGGGTGCTCGACTTGGCGAAAATCATCGCCCAGGTCTGGTTGGCGAGTGGCTTTTCATGTTTGCCCCGCTCCAGCTTGAACCGGCGCGCCAGGGCAAAGATTTGTGCCACCTCGGCGCGGGAAAAATCGGTTTCCTTGAGAAAATGCCTCATGACTGCGGGTGGTTAGTTTTTCCTGGCCAAAACCAACCGGATAATGGCCGTGGCGCGGTCGAGATGTTCCTTGGTCGCAATCAGCGGTGGAAGCAAGCGGATGCTGTTGCCCCCGGCGACCACCACCAGCAGCCCCTCCTCGCGCAATGCGGTGATAAAGGGCGGCGGCTCGCCGTGCAGCACCAGCCCGATCATGTAACCGCGGCCGGCGATGGCCTTCACCTGCCGGGGAAACTCGGAGACAAGTTTCTCGAGCTGCGTCCGCCACGCCGCGCCGTTCGTCTGCACTTTTTGGAGAAGATTGTCGCGCTCCATGACATCGAGCACGGCGAGGGCCGCCGCGCACGCCAATGGTGTGCCGCCGAAGGTCGAGCCGTGGGAACCGGGGGTGAAAAGCTCCGCGTGCTTCTCGGCCGCCCAGATTGCGCCCATGGGATAACCGCCACCGATTCCCTTCGCCATGCCAATGGCGTCTGCGCGCACCCCCGAGTGCTGAAAGGCATAGAAGGTGCCCGTGCGGCCGACGCCGCACTGCACCTCGTCAAGCATGAGCAGCAGGTTGTGCCTGTCACAGAGCTCGCGCACCCCCCACAGGAATTCATCAGTGCAGGGAACCACCCCGCCCTCACCCTGCACGGTCTCCAGGAAAATCGCTGCCGTCTGCCCGTCGACCAAATCGGCAAAGCTCTGCAGATTGTTCAGCTCGCCAAAGGCAAAGCCCGGCACCAGCGGCCGGAAGCCCTTCTGGATTTTCTCCTGCGGCGTCGCACTCATGCCCCCAAAGGTCCGGCCGTGAAACGCATTCCTGGCACAGATGATCTTGTAGCATTTGCCCTCCTCGCCGGACTTCCGGATGCCATGCAGACGCGCAAGCTTGATCAGGCCCTCGTTGGCCTCCGCGCCGCTGTTGCAAAAAAAGACCCGGCCCGGTCCGGCCTGTTGCACCAGCCGGCGGGCCAGCTCGCCCTGGTTGGGATGACGGAAAAGATTGCTGACGTGAATCAGCTCGCCGGCCTGCCGGCGGATCGCCTCGACCCACACCGGATGGCAATGCCCGAGCGCGGCCACCGCCACGCCGGAGGTAAAATCAAGGTATTCGCGGCCTGTGTCGTCCCACACCAGAACGCCCTGCCCGCGCACCAGCGTAAGCGGCGGCCGGCCGTAGTTCTTCATGACATAGGCGTCATAAAGCTCGGCGGTGTTGGTGCGGACGATGGTGGGCTGGCTCATGTTAAATCATTCTCTTTCTCGTTCTCCTGCTCTTCTCAACGTTCAGGAGAACGGATAACGAGAAAGAGAACGAGAACGATTTTTAATCATGCACGATTTCCGTGCCGACGCCCAAGTCGGTGAAAATTTCCAGCAACAGGCTGTGCGGCATCCGGCCGTCCACGAAATGGACGCGTTGCACCCCTTCCCGCAAGGCGCGCACGGCGCTCTGCACTTTCGGACGCATGCCCTTGTCGATCACCCCCCGCTTTTTCAGACCCTCCACCTCACCGACCTTCACGGTGGAGATGAGTGATGCGGGATTCTTCGGGTCAGCGAGCAGCCCGGGCACATCGCTCATGAAAACCAGGCGCCGGGCCCGCAGCGCGCTGGCCACCCGGCCGGCGACCGTGTCGGCATTCACATTATAGGGTTTGCCATCAAGCCCCTCGGCGACCGGCGAGATCACCGGCATGAAGCCCTCGGCGATTTCCTTTTTGATCAGCTTCACCTTCACTTCGGTCACATCGCCGACATAGCCGAGGTCGCAGGGATTGCCGTCATCATCGACGCTAAGCTTGTCACACACGATGACGCTGTCCCCCGGCAGGCCTTTCGGCCGGGCCTTGACGGCCGCCAGTGTGGCGCAGACCTCCTTGTTCACCACCTCGTCGAGCGTCTTTTTCACGATGGCGATGGTCGCCGCGTCGGTTATCCGCAGGCCGTTGATAAAATTGGGCTTCAAGCCCGACTCATCCATTGCGCGGCTGATGGCCTTGCCCCCGCCGTGCACGACCACGACGTTGATGCCGACCGCCGCGAGGAAAGCGAGGTCCGTGGCAACACTCGTGCGCACCGTCGGATCAGGATCATCCATGAAACTGCCGCCGTATTTGACGACAAAGATGGCCTCATGAAAATCCTGGATGTAAGGCAGCGCTTCAAGCAGCACCTTCGCCTTGGCGATAATTTCAGCTGTGTCCATTGAATGAGCAAAGTGCGATGCGCGCAGGATTACTGCAACGTTGGAGTCGCGCCGGGGCTTACTGGTTCACGTGAACGACTTTCGCCGGCGGAAAACCGTTGAAGTAGGTGGCGGAGGCGTGGCTGTAGGCGCCGATGTTCACGCTGTAGACGAAATCGTCGCGCTCCAGATCGGGCAGGTTCTCGGCCATCGAGATCACGTCGAGTGCGTCACACGTCGGGCCGAACACCGAGCAGAGCGAGGTCGGCCCCTGTTTGAACGACTTGATGGGATACTTGCAGTGATCAAAGATGACGCCGGAGTAGGTGTGGTAGACGCCGTCGTTGATGTAGTAGCTCGTCTTGCCGTCGCGCACGGCCTTGCCGATGATCTTCGATACCGCGTAGCCCGCGGAAGCGACCAGAAAGCGGCCCGGCTCGGCGAGGACCTGGATGTTTTTTGGAAACAGCCGGTCGATCTCCGTGTTGATGATCTGTGCGAGATCCTTCAGTGGCCGGACCGTGGAGTCGTAAGGCGCCGGG
>DATFUQ010000220.1:0-11425 GCA_035260745.1 Lacunisphaera sp.
CGGCTGGGACATCGTCCGCGACGGCATCGGCGCCCTGAAGAAATTCCACCAGCAGGCCTTCGCCAAGTACATCGATCACGGCATCGCCATCAAGCGCCTCTCCCCGCGCCTCAAGGAATACGACCTCGCCAAGGTCGCCGCCGCCCTCGACCCGTCCGCCGACCTCGAGTTCGACTTCCTCGGCGTCCAGACCGTCTACGACCGCTACCTGATCATCGACAAGACCGGCAAGCGCTCCAAGCGCCTCGAGACGCCCCAGTTCTTCTGGCTGCGCGTCGCCATGGGCCTCTTCCTCGACGAGAAGAAGAAGGGCCGCGAGGACTGGGCCATCCGCCTCTACGAGCTCTACAAGTCCCGCCGCTTCTGCTCCTCCACGCCGACCCTCTTCAACTCCGGCACCCTCCATTCCCAGCTCTCGTCCTGCTACCTCTACTACGTCGACGACTCCCTCGAGGGCATCATGTATCGCGGCATCGCCGAGAACGCCCAGCTCTCCAAGTGGGCCGGCGGCCTCGGCGGCTCCTGGACCTCCGTCCGCGGCACCGGCGCCCACATCGCCGGCACCAACGGCGAGTCCCAGGGCGTCATCCCCTTCCTCAAGCTCCACAACGACCAGCTCGTCGCCGTCAACCAGGGCGGCAAGCGCAAGGGCTCCGGCTGCGCCTACCTCGAGTCCTGGCACAACGACATCTTCGAGTTCCTCGAGCTCCGCCGCAACACGGGTGACGACCGCCGCCGCACCCACGACATGAACACGGCCAACTGGATCCCCGACCTTTTCATGAAACGCATGGAGGCCCGCGGCACCTGGACCCTCTTCCGCGCCAATGAGACCCCCGACCTCCACCACCTCTTCGGCCGCAAGTTCGAGGAGGCCTACCTCCGCTACGAGAAGCTCGGCGAGGAGGGCAAGATCCAGTCCCACAAGATCGAGGCCCTCGAGCTCTGGAAAAAGATGCTCTCGATGCTCTTCGAGACCGGCCACCCCTGGATCACCTTCAAGGACCCCTGCAACGTCCGCTCCCCCCAGGACCACGCCGGCGTCATCCACAGCTCCAACCTCTGCACCGAGATCACCCTCAACACCTCAAACGACGAGACCGCCGTCTGCAACCTCGGCTCCATCATCCTCGACTCCCACCTCAAGCCCGACGGCTCCCTCGACCATGAGAAGCTCCGCGACACCATCCGCGTCGCCGTCCGCGCCCTGGACAACGTCATCGACATAAATTACTACCCCACCGAGGCCGCCAAGCGCTCCAACCACCGCCACCGCCCCATCGGCCTCGGCGTCATGGGCCTCGCCAACGCCCTCTACCTGAAGGGCGTGCCCTTCGCCTCCGAGGCCGCCGTCGAGTTCAACGACGAGTTCATGGAGGCCATCGCCCACTACGCCTACGAGGCCTCCTCCGACCTCGCCGGCGAGCGCGGCGCCTACTCCACCTACAAGGGCTCCAAGTGGGACCGCGGCCTCCTCCCCCAGGACACCGTGGACCTCCTCGAGCAGGAACGCGGCGTGCCCATCCAGGTCCCCCGCGGCTCCCACATGAACTGGGCCCCCCTCCGCTCCAAGATCGCCAAGCAGGGCATGCGCAACTCCAACGTCCTCGCCATCGCCCCCACCGCCACCATCTCCAACATCACCAACACCTCGCCCTGCATCGAGCCCACCTACAAGAACCTCTACGTCAAATCCAACCTCTCCGGCGAGTTCGTCGTCCTCAACCCCTTCCTCGTCCGCGACCTCAAGGCCCGCGGCCTCTGGAACCAGGAGATGAACGACGCCCTCAAGTATTTCGACGGCGAGCTGCGCGACATCGACGCCATCCCCGCCGACCTCAAGGTCAAGTATCTCACCGCCTTCGACGTCGAGTTCAAGTGGGTCATCGCCGCCGCCGCCCGCCGGCAGAAATGGATCGACCAGTCCCAGAGCGTCAACCTCTGGCTCAAGTCGCCCGACCTCAAGGTCCTCTCGCACATGTATCGCTCCGCGTGGCACGCCGGGCTCAAGACCACATATTACCTCCGCACGCTCGGCGCCTCCAACATCGAGAAATCCACGGTCCACGTGAAGAAGGACGTCCGCGGCGCCGCCGGCGAGACCGGCGCCGAAACGGCGTCCCGTGACGTCCGCGACGCGACCGCTCTCAGTGCGGCTCCCTTCGCCGCTGATGGAGCGTCGGCGACCCCGCCGACGGCCCCCAACGGCCTTGTCTCTGAACCCGCCCAGAAGACCTACACCGCCGAGGAAAAGAAGGCCTGCAGCATCGAGGCGATGAAGAACGGGGAGATATGTGAAGCCTGCCAGTAATAATCCAAAGCCGCGGTAAACCCCGCGGCTTTTTTTATGGCGTCAGTATCCCCAATATCTAGCTCGGTAAGAACGTCACTTGTGTCAGTGGCGATGCTTAAGGTTAACCACGACCTGCATAATCGCGACTATATCGATTATCTAACCCCCTTCCTTTCTCATGTTCTCAATGGCTCTCAGTTAAAGGCCGTTAAACTCGACCAGGTTAAAAAAGATGTCGTCAGTGCTTTCGGTCTGAACATACCAAAAGCAACGATCGAACTCTGCTTAAAGCGGATGGCGAAGCATGGATGGCTTAAAAAAGAATCCCACCAATATCTTGTTACCTCGTCACTGCCAGACTCTGAAATCACAGAAAGGCGCGCTGCGGCAAATCGAGACGCAGAAGTAGTTATCACCGCTTTAATCTTATTCGCTCAGAACGCGGTGCAACGCACCATAACGACGGAGCAAGCTTATGCCGCAGTTGTGGAATACCTTCAGCAATTCTCAATTGAATGCCTAAGCACCTATGTAAAAGGAACACCTCTCCCTGAGATTGCTGACGATCAAGAAAACAGCAATACAGTCCTAGTATCATTGTTCGTTAAAGACGCCTACAAGTCGGCATCTCCTCTCTTCGAACAGATTGTTAATCTGGTGAAGGGTCACATGCTTTCGAATGCTTTGCTATGCCCCGATCTCGAAGGCATTTCGCGCAAGTTTGACGACGTAAAATTCTTTTTCGATACGCCTCTCCTGTTCAAGATCCTCGGCTTAGATGGAGGTGAAAACAAGAAACTCGCGCTCGAACTTATCAGTCTAATCAAAAATCTACGCGGCAAAATTTTTGCCTTCTCTCACACAATTGAAGAAATCAATTCGATTTTTCAATATTGCGAGACACATCTAAATGATCCGCGAGCAAAGAGTTTGATAATTAGAGAAGTCCGGCGCACCGGCAAAGGCGCGAGCGATCTAATTCTTTTAAGAGGTAAGATGCATGATACGCTACGTGGACTCGGAATCGAAATATTTCCAACGCCGAGCTATCGTCACACCGCATTGCAGATAGATGAGCGGGCATTCGAACATCTTTACCGCGATGAAGCCCCGGGAATTCGCGACAGTGCGATTAAACACGACATAAATAGCGTTCGAAGCGTTTACGTTCTGCGCATGAACGTGCAACCGAATCGACTCGAAGACTCAATTGCGGTATTCGTCACCAGCAATTCAGCGTTCTCAAAGTCAGCTTTCGATTATGGCAAGAAGCATGAATCCTCGCGCGAAGTCTCGACGGTGATTACAGACTTCAGCTTGGCGAATCTTGCATGGCTTAAGGCGCCAGTGGGAGCGCCGAATCTGCCCCAGCGTGAAGTAGTCGCCTATTGTTACGCAGCTCTTCAACCAAACTCGAAACTATGGCTTAAATACTTAGAGGAACTGGAAAAGTTGCGTTCAGAATTCGCAATATCCGAGCGGGATCACCAACTCCTTCGTTTCAGTCTTAGGGCAGAGGAAGAGCTGATGACTATGACCCTGGGATCCGACGATGAAATAAGTGGCCTGTCGGTATTGCGGATCAGAGACAAGATCGTCGCCGAAATAACGGCTGAGAAAGATGAAGTTATATCTAAGCAAGACCTGCAAATTTCTGAAGTTAGTGAAAAAGCGAATGCCCTTAAGGAAATCCTTACTCAACGGGACGCGAAGACCTATTGGTTTGCGGACAGAATTGGGAAATATGTTGGCTACTTAGTATGGACCGGCGGGTGGGTAGTGATCGGAGCAAGTTCCATCGTTTCGGCTTTCTTCGCCAACTCTGCCGAGTCTTGGACTTGGAATTATAAGGTATTGCTAACCACCGTCACCGTGGCGGCACTTGCCTTCGGGATATTATCGTCCATGTACGGGATCTCGTTCGCCGGCCTACGTGAACAAAGTTCCAAATGGGCCACTAATGCTGCATTTCGGAAGCTGAAAGCTTGGCTTGGCTGATCCCATTCTTGCCCAGCAGCGGTCGGAAGGGGTCATGCTGTTCCACATTATCTATCGCATGGCCACGGTCCGTAAGATCAGGCCGAACGTAAAGGGACGTGGTTTGGGGTTGCACGAAATTCAGGGGAGCCCAGACAGGGTCAGGCCTTGGGGTTTGTGGCCCGGACCGCGCCGAGCACTAGTTCAGCTGACCAGCCGCAGAAACTTGCGGATGTCGGGCGCAATGGCCGCGGGCAGGTTCGACGCCGCGAGGGAGAACTCCCAGCGCGCCTCCGCTTCCTGCGCCTTCGAGAGGGCCATCGCCGTGTCGCCGCCCTCCGCCGCCTTGAAGCGCACCTCCCCCTTGTTCTTGAACATGTCCGGGCCCGCCGTCGTCAGCGCCGCGGCGTAGCGCGCCATGGTGTAATCGAAGCCCACCAGCGCGCGTTCCGGCTTGTCGTCCCGCCACACCACCAGCTTGGCGTGACCCGGCCCGCTGTATTCCTCCCGATACCGCCCCGGCGAATCGCTGCCGGTCGCCCCACCCTTCAGGGTCGAGCTTGCCACGATGGCCTTGAAAAAGGGCAGATACGCCTTGTCCGCTCCCGCGGAAAGAAAATCGAACTTCACGCCGCACACCGAGTATCGCGCCGAACAGACGTAGTGGGCGAGGCTGCCCCGAACCTGTAGCTTCACTCCACCGTGCGTCAGGGTCAGCACGCAACTGTCGCCAATATAGGCCACCGCCCCGAGGCTGATCTGGATGTGCGCTCCCCCGGACGACAAATCGATCAGCGTTCCCGGCCATTCCTTGTTCGCCGTGGCCGGGTCGGAGCTTCGCACCATGATCGAGGCGCGTAAGCGACAGTCGTCGCTCACCTCGTAGCGCACGTGCTTGCGTTGTGATTCCTTGGTCTTGGCGTCGTCCGAACCCATATGGATCCGGCACTATGACGCTTTCCCTGCAAAGCACAACCGGCGTCCGGCCATATCTCACACAAAGCAGCCGCGATGTTAAACTTGCCGCCCCGGGCAGCCTGTTTGATAGGATATCAGTAGTTGAAACCAGCCAAGCTGCCCGCACCCCAGCCGACGATCCGCTTCAGTGCCAAGTTGGAGGAGGCCCTTCTGACCCTGCCCAAGAGTGCGAGCGCGAAGCTTCCAGCCCGGGGCATGACGATGGTCGAGGCCACCATCAATGGCTTCCCCTTCCGGGCCGCGCTCGAGCCGGACGGCAAGGGAAGTCACTGCCTCAGGGTAAACCAGGTCATGCACGATGCCGCCGGCGCCACCGCGGGTGAAACGGTAACGGTGGAGATTACGCGAGCCGGGGATGAACCAGCCACCAGGATGCCCGCGGATCTGCGCGCAGCGCTGGCCGCCGCGCCGCGAGCCCAGGCGATGTGGGCGGAGATCACCCCGAACGCACGCCAAAACTGGATTCTCTGGCTCAGCTCGGGCAAACTGGCGGAAACACGCCTGATCCGGATCAAGACAGCCTGCTCCATGCTGGGAGCGGGAAAGAAACGGGTGTGTTGTTTTGGCGGTCTGAGTTGGCTGAGGAAGGACCACAAAACCGCCGGCGAAAACTGGCTGCAGTTGCCGAAGGCCGGGCAAAAGAGTCAGGCCTAAAATCCTTTGCCTCGGTTTCGCGACGAATGGCGCGCGAGAACCGAGGACAAACCCCGGGCTGCCAGCACGCGGCAACGGGGTAGCCAGCCAGGTTCTGCCCCGAGCTTGCCACCGCTTCGGTTTCCCGTTCTGCTCCAATCACACGGGCCGTGGATGACTACAGAGTCATCCGCGGCTTTTGGTTTTAATGCCCACCATCCTCAGAATCCGCGGCTACCGGTTCTACTTCTTTGCCCTCGAAGGCACCGAGCCACCACACGTGCACGTGGACAAGGGCTCGGGCACCATCAAACTATGGCTGCACAACCTTTCCATTGCCCGCATGGAAGGCTTGAAACCGGCGGAAATCCGAGAAGTGTTGCGTTTGGCTCGCGAACACCACTCTCACCTGCTCAAAGTCTGGTATGAATTCGAAGGACGCAAAAGTTAAGCACGTCAGCACCGCCGGCGGAAAACTCACCGTCTGGGTGGACGATGGCCGCGTGCTCAGCCTGCCGCTGGACTGGTATCCGTCGCTCAAGTCAGCTTCGCCGACCGAGCGTTCCCGCTGGCGCAAGAGCGCCGCCGGCTATGGCATCCACTGGCCCGCGCTGGACTATGACCTTAGCGTGGAGGGATTGTTGGCCGGTGCCCGGGAAGCACGGACCATTCTGGCCCATACACGTAAATTTCGTGCCCGACTCCAGCCTGCCCGCTCCCACCAGCGCTCCACCAGTCGCGTTGGTCGCAAATTAATCAGCGCCTGATCCCCCTCGTGCTGCGCCCACCGATCACACCCGGAGAAATTTTGCTGGAGGGGTCTGGTTTTAAGTCTTCAGTCCGGGCGAGGGCTCGCACCGCAGCCGGAGCCATTGTTATCGCGTTTTCGCTGCGCCGTGCGAGACCTGACGGGTCGTCATGCCCGCCCACACCTCCGTCACCAAGCGCTTTGAGATGTTCGACCACACGGTGGCGGAGATGGAGCAGCGCCTGCTCAAGGTGCGGGCGCCCGCGGAAATGATCACCGCGCTCCGCTGGGGCATGGACGAACTGGACCGGACCTACGCCGGGACGTCCGCCCGCGTGCGGGCCACCGTCGCCTGCCGCGCCGGTTGCGACTTCTGCTGCCGCGTGCCGGTGGATGTGCAGGCCCATGAGGTCTTCTTCGCGGCCGATCATATCCAGGTTCACTTTTCGCCCGGCGCCCTCACGGCAGTCATCGCCCGCCTGGCGGCGCATCGCGGCCGCGTCGCTGCGCTCGCCGTGGACGAACGTGCCACCAGCCGCTCGCCCTGCGCGCTTTTGACCGCCGGTTCGTGTTCGATCTACGCCGGTCGCCCCGAGGCCTGCCGTTCGCACCACACCAGCGATGCCGCCGTGTGCGAGGCCCACCTGGCCGACCCCGAGGTGAACCTCAGCAAGGTCTACATCCCCGCCCTCCGCGCCCGGATGTTTGCGGTGATGCTGGGCCTCGACGAGGCGATCGAGGCGGCGGGCTACGACGAGCGCTCCTACGATTTCGGCTCCGCGTTGCACGAGGCGCTCACCAACAGCCTCTGTCTCGTGTTGTGGCTGCGCCGGCAGGCCGCCTTCCCCGACTCCTGCCTCGCCGACGCCGGCAGTTAGCCGACATCCCCGGCTCGCCGGGGTCGGCGCGCTCCACCCTTGGGAGCGGCCAGAAGGGCTCAGGTCTAAAATCCTGTGGTCCCGGACCGCGCCTTTGCCTCGGCCGGACCTGAGGCTCAGCCGCCGTTCGGCCCGGTCGGGTTCAGGAGCCGGCCGGCCGCGCGTGACGCGATCAGCATGATCACGCCGGCGCCGCCGACCAGTCCGGCGTGCATCAGCCAGAAATTCACGCCGGACATTTTCTCCACGAAGCCGCCGAGCCAGCCGACGAGGTTGTTGCACATGAACAGGTGCAGGTAATAGACGCCCATGATCGTGCCCACGACGGATTTCGGAGCGGCGCGGACATACAGGGCCAGCCCGACCGGAAACACATTGGCAAAGCCGATGCTGTTGAGGAGCTCGAAGCCCAGCACCCACCCGATGCCGGCCTTCTGGCCCGGGGCGTGGGCGATCGCCGCCATCGCGAGGCAGAGCACTCCGAGCGCGCTGATGCCGAGGCCGAGGGTGATCTTGACCACCTCGCTGGGCTCCTGGAAGCGCTTCGCCCACAGGCGCCAGAACGCCACGGCCCCGACGAGACACGAAACACTCACGATCGCATCGAGCGTGATGAGCCACGTGGTCGGCATCGTTTTCCCGAAAAACACCAGGCTCACATGGTCCGGCACCCAGAGCAGGTAGGCGTTGAAAATCTCCTGGTTGCCGACGGCGCCGATCGCGAGCACTGGCAGCAGCAGGATCAGGACGAGGACCGCATTGCGCTCGTCGTGGTTGAGCCCCGGACGCGCGGCGCGCTCGACCTCGGTCGCACGCAGTTCCTCCTTCGGCAGCCATTTCCGGCCGGAAAGGTAGATGATGAGGCCGAGCACCATGCCGATGCCCGCGGCGCCGAAGCCGTAATGCCAGCCATACACCTCGCCGAGCGTTCCGGCGATCAACGGGGAGGCGATGACCGCAGCATTGATGAACAGGTAGTAGATTTGGAAGGCGTCGGCCCGGCGCAGGTCTGCCGGCGCGTAAAGCCCGCCGACCTGGCTGGCGAGGTTGCCTTTGAAGCAGCCCACGCCGGTCAGTAGGCACAATAACGCGATGAGAAACGAGAAGTCGAACGCCATCAGGAAATGGCCCGCGGCCATCAGCAGCGCGCCAAGGGTGACCGTGCGGGTGCGGCCCAGCCACCGGTCGGCGATGAAGCCACCGGCAATCGGCGTCAGGTAGACGAGCCCGGTGTAGAGCCCGAAGATGGCGGACGACAGCGCGACGGTGGATAGCGGCCCGCCGTAGGCGCGCTCCAGCACGGCGCGGAAGGCCGGGAAGCCGGCGATGTTCTCGAGGTGGCCCGGCAACAGCAGCTGCTTGGTCATGTAGAGCACCAGCAACGTCTGCATGCCGTAGTAGGAGAATCGCTCCCACGCCTCGGTGAAGCCGAGGTAACCGAGGCCGCGGGGATGACCCAGAAAGTCGCGATCGTGGGCGTCGGAGGGGGCGGGGCTCGAACTCAAGCCCCCCACCATCAACAAACCGCACGGCCTTGGCAAGTGGCCACTCTGGCGAGCCCGAGTTCTTTCCTGGCCTGCGACCACGAGGTGCCGGGTTTGCCTGCGTTGCGCGTGACGGCGGCGTTTAGGTCGCGTAGATCCTCCAAGTCTTCCACCCGGGCGCGCAGCCGCGCCAGCTCGGCGCTTACGCGCTTCAGGGAGGGCTTGCTTCGGACGGAACGTTTAATCGCGGCAGGCATCTTTTCTGTCCTTCACTTGATGAACGAATATCAGGTCTTTTTCCAGCGTGGAGAGGACGCGGTAATCGCCGACGCGCAAGCGGTATTTGCCGGTCTGGCCGGCGAGTTTCTTCACGTCGCCCTGCAGGTCGTGTTGGAGCGCATCCAGCCGCCGTCCAATCCGGCGGCGCTGCTCCTTCGATAGGGCGTGCAACTGCGGCAGTGCCTCATCACTGATCTCAAGCCGGTGGATCACATCCCGGGCCTGTCCAAAAACCGGTGGTCTCAGAATTTCTCAGATAGCCTGAAAATAAGGCCGTGGTGCGAACTGAGGCGACCAGAGGACGTCAGATCTAAAATCCTGTGGTCCCGGACTGCGCCAAAACTGCCACGCCTCACCCCAGCTTCGCGGCGAGGGTCACCTTCGCATTGAGCAGCCGTGAGACGGGGCAGCCGGCCTTGGCCTTGGCGGCGAGCTCGTCAAATTTTGCCGCGGCGAGGCCGGGGATCTTGGCGTTGAGCACGAGGTGAGAGGCCGTGATGGTCCAGCCCGCCGGCGGGACATTGTCGAGGCTGACCTCGGCGGTGACCTCGAGCCGCTCCGGTGTGAAACCCGCCTCGCCGAGCACGCCGGAGAGCGCCATGGCGAAGCAGCCCGCGTGCGCCGCGGCGATGAGTTCCTCGGGATTGGTGCCGGTGCCCGATTCGAAGCGGGAGCCGAAGGAGTATTCCGTGTTCTTGAGCGCGCCACCGGGAGCGGTGAGCGCACCTTTGCCGGCCTTGAGTGAACCTTGCCAGACGGCGGATGCGGTGCGTTTCATGGATTGAATGGGTTGTGCGAACAGGGAAGCCAGCCCCACCCGCAATGCAAATGCCAGTTTCACCCGGCAACTGAAAGCGGGCCACGGGGCGTCCTCCGTCCACCGGTGCATCTCTGGCAAAACCGGCGGTTCTGGCCACAGTGCCTGATGATTCCGTTTTCCGTCCTCGACCTTTCCAACATCATCCAGGGTGGAACCGCCGCCGACGCGCTGCAGCGCTCGCGCGAGCTGGCCCGGCACGCCGAGCGGCTGGGCTACCGCCGTTTCTGGCTGGCGGAACATCACAACATGCCGGGCATCGCCAGCGCGGCGACCGCGGTCGCCATTGCTCATGTCGCCGCAGGCACGACCACCATCCGCGTCGGCGCCGGCGGCATTATGCTGCCGAACCACGCGCCACTGGTGATCGCCGAACAGTTCGGCACGCTGGCCTCGCTTTTCCCCGGCCGTATCGATCTCGGCCTCGGGCGCGCCCCGGGCACGGACCAGCCCACGGCGCGGGCTCTCCGCCGCGGCGCACCAGATACGTCGGACCATTTCCCGCAGGACGTGGTCGAACTGCAGTCTTACTTCCACCCCGCCGTGCCCGGCCAGGTCGTGCAGGCGGTCCCCGGCGCCGGGCTGGACGTGCCCATCTGGCTGCTCGGTTCGAGCCTGTTCGGCGCGCAACTCGCCGCGGCGCTCGGTCTGCCCTTCGCCTTCGCCTCCCACTTCGCGCCCGACCATTTGGATCAGGCCCTCGCCATTTATCGGCACAATTTCCAGCCCTCCGCCGCGCTGGCCAAACCCTATGCCATGGCCGCGATCGGTGCCGTGGCCGCCGACACCGATGCCGCCGCCGCGCGCCTGGTCACCTCGCTCCAGCAAAGCGTCGTGCTGCTCCGCCGCGGCACACCCGGGCTGCTGCCGCCGCCCGTGGACCGCATGGACGGCCTCTGGACGCCGATGGAGAAAGCCGGCGTCGAGCACGCCTTCCGCGAGGCGGTGGTCGGCTCACCGGTGACGGTAAAGCGCGGCCTCGAGGCGTTCCTGCAGCGGACGCACGTCGATGAGCTCATGGTGACAGCCGCGATCCACGACCAGGCCACCCGGTTGCGCTCCTTTGAACTGGTCGCCCAGATTCGCGACACCCTTTAAATGAGCGTAGGGGGGCAGCTTGACCAGTGGGGTCAGCTCTAAAATCTTGTGGCCCTGGACAGGGTTAATCAGGTCTTGATTCCCTCTCTTCGTGACCTTCGTGTCCTTGGTGGTTAATTCAGTTCCATCATGCCACTCCCGACCAAAGAGGCCGCCACTGCCCTGCTCCACGAGCACGTGAAGGACGAATATCAAAGATATCACGCCCTGATGGTCGCGACGGCCATGGAGGGCTACGCC
>DATFUQ010000221.1:0-4198 GCA_035260745.1 Lacunisphaera sp.
GGAAGATAAAATACGCGACCGGCGCGGTCAGGATCAGGCTGTCGGCCAGGTCAAAGGCCCCGCCGATGCCGGGAATGAGTTTGCCGGTGTCCTTGATGTCCGCCCGGCGTTTGAGCGCGGATTCCATCAGGTCGGAAATGATGGCGATGATGGCCAGGAGCGCGGCGATGAGCGCGGCGATGAGGGGCGTCAGGCTGTTGGGCAGGTGAGCGGAAGCAAAAAATGCCACACCGGCGCCGACGCCCGCGGAGACCAGCACGCCGCCCACGGCGCCTTCCCAGGTTTTCTTCGGGCTGATCAGCGGGGCCATTTTGTGCCGGCCGATGGCGAGGCCGGTGAGCAGCGCCCCGACATCGCAGAACTTGGCCACCGCCACCACCCAGAGGCACAGCGCGAGATTTTCGCCGCTGTCGGACTCGCGCATCAGGATGCAGACCAGGAACTGCAGGAGGAAGGGGATGTAGAACAGGCCGCCCACGGTGGCGGCGATGGCTTCGATGCTGCTGCTGTTGTCGCGTTCCGCCAGCGCGCGGCCGCAGGTGACCAGCATCGCCAGCACCAGCAGTCCGGTGGCCAGGCCGCTTATCAAGTCGGACTCGTCGGTGTAGAACGCCAGATAGTAGGGACCCGCGGTCATCAACACACCGAAGAAAATCCCCATCCAGCGGAACGGCCGGGCGCCCATCTTTTCCGTCAGGCCGTAGAATTCATGCAGCGTCAGCGCGGAGAGCAAAGTGATCAGCGCCACGGCGGCGTGCGCGCCGAAGCAGTACAGGCTGCCCAGGAGGGCGACCCACAGGACAAGGGTGCTGAGGATGCGGGAAAGCACGGTGGGGGAGTAAGCGCGGGCGGGTTATTTCGCGCCAGCCTTGATTTGCTCGCTGGTCAGGCCGTAACGGCGCTCGCGCCGGCCGTATTCGTCCACCGCGGACTGCAGGTCGGACTGGCCGAAGTCGGGCCAGAGCACGGGGGTGAATACCATCTCGGCATAGGCGCACTGCATAAGCATGAAATTGCTCACCCGCTGCTCGCCCGAGGTGCGGATGAGGAGGTCGGGCTCGGGAATGGCCGCGGTGTAGAGGTAGCGGCTGAAACTTTCCCAGGAGGCATCGGCGAGTTTCTCTTTGCCGGCCTGCACCGCCGCGGCGTAGTCGCGGGCAGCGTCGCCGATCTCGGTGCGCGAGCCGTAGTTCAGGGCCAGCACGAGTGTCCACTCGGTGAAATCCTTGGTGGCCGCGATGACGCGGTTCAGTTCGCGCTGGACGCTGGCGGGCAGTTCCGCGGTGCGGCCGATGGTGAGCAGCCGGACGCGGTTCTTGATGAGGTTGTCCAGCTCGCGCTTGAGGAAGTAATCGAGCAGGCCCATGAGGCCCGACACCTCGTCGGACGGGCGTTTCCAATTCTCGACGGAGAAGGCGTAAAGGGTGATGTAGCGGATGCCGATCTCCCGCGCCGCATCGACGACGGTCCGCACCGTCTCGACGCCCCGGCGGTGGCCCTCGAGGCGGGGCAGGCCGTGCTGCCTGGCCCAGCGACCGTTACCGTCCATGATGATGGCGACGTGCTGCGGAATCTTGGCGGGACCGGGGGACGACATGCGGGAGAAGCGCGATTTAGGTAGCCGGCGGCAGGTTTGACAAGTGGTAAGGCGCGTAGTTGCTTTCCCCCATGGCGAGCCAACCCCTGACCCCGGCGGAAATCAAAGCGGCGCTGCCGGTGCTGCCCGGCTGGGCGTTCGACCGCGACGCGCTGGCGAAGGAGTTCAAGTTCGGCAGCTTCAAAGAGGCGCTGTCGTTCATGGTGCGCGTGGGCTTCGAGGCCGAGGCCATGGACCATCATCCCGACTGGACGAACGTCTACAACCGCGTCGCCGTGCGGCTCAACACGCACGACGCCGGCGGCAAGGTGACGGCGAAGGACGTCGCGCTGGCCAAAAAAATACAAACCCTCTCGTGGGTGGGGTGAAGGCCTGAACTAGGTGCGTGGCGGTCGGGAAGCGGCCTGCTGGATATCCTGGATCGTGCCGTGCACGGAGCACGAGATTTCCTCGCTGGACGTGCTCCCCTCGGGAATCGAATAAGTGCCGCCCAGCGGGCAGACAGGCGTGCTGTGGATGTATTTATCCGCGCCGATCAGTTGGGACAGTGCGCGGGGCGGCCGGCCGTTCTCCAACTGATACTGTTCGAACGCCGCGGACAGCTGGCGCTCGTTGTTCAGACACATTTTTTGCTGCGAGGCCTGGCGCACCTTCTGGAAAGCCGGTATGGCCATGGCGGCCATCAGGCCGATGACAACAATCATGACCATCGCGGCCAGCGGACCGCCACCACCGCCGAAATTGCCTCCGGGGATGAACAGCGCGAGCACGTAGGCCAAGGCACTGCGGGCCGGCCGCGGCCCGCTGGCGCCGGTTTTCAACGCCAGCAGATCGCTGACGCGGCGCGACAAGGTGGGGTAGGAGGAAGTCAGCTCGTGGAGAGAGACGAAGAAACCGCGTTCTTCCACCAGCTGGCCGGCAAAGACCGTCGCGCTCAGGGTGCGACCGTGTTCCCGGCCCCCGCTGAGCACCATCATGGCGCGGACCGAGCCCTCCACATCCTGCGCGGCGAAGGCGCCGTAACGGTCACAGGAAGATTCCCACGCCCGGCGGTAGGCGGGGCCGGCGAGGGGGAAAAACAAACCCGGCGCCAGGAAGATCTGCTTCAGGATGTGGCGGCTCTGGATGTGGCCCAGCTCGTGGCCGAGGATGAACTTCATTTCCCGGGACGACGGCCCGAGCGCCTCGAGGAAATCCGAGTAGACCACCACGAAGTTGCGCCCGGCGAAGCGGGTGGCGAAGGCGTTGAGGAGACCGCCGGCTTGCACGACATACAGCGTGGGCGGCTGTGTCACCGCCAGCTGCGAGCAGACCTCGCGGAAGGCGGCATGCAATTCCGGCAACTGCCGCTCGTCGACGCGCACGGCTTCGGCCCGCAGGTGCGCCACAAGCAGGCCGTTGCCCAGCCAGACAAAAAAGCCGATGAAGAGGGCGTAGAAGATGCCGACGATGCTGATCGCGAGCAGCGCCCAGAACAGGATCGAGATCACCAGCACGAAGACAAAGTAAGTGCCTTCCTTGGGCAGTGTCAGCTTACCAAGGGACAGGCCGAGGGGCGGTACGGGCGGATTGGTTTCACTCATGGGACGGGGGTTGATGATGTGCGGGTGCAGATTGGATTCTTTAGGCAGAGTGGCCACTGCAAAACGCCGGTGGATTAAAAAACCCGCACGAGTGAACGCGAACCGGCGTCGACGGCCGTGACGGGGCCTAGATCACCTTGACGGCGGCCAGGACAAGCTTCTCGAACGCGCCGGCGCCTTTGCCGGCGTTCTCCAGCGTGTGGCTGTGCGTGAGGTTTTCGGCGGAGAGCCCCGCACCCATGTTGGTGATGCACGAGACACCCACGACCTTCAGCCCGCAGTGACGGGCGATGAGGCAGTCCGGCACGCTCGACATGCCCACCGCGTCACCGCCCCAGCCCTGCACCATGCGAATCTCGGCCGGCGTTTCGAACGACGGGCCGCGGAAGGCAACATAGACCCCCTGGTGAAGGGTGACCCCGGTTTGTTGCGCGACCGCCTTAAGCCTGGAACGTAGCTCCGGATCCCAGGCGTCGGTCATGGAAAAGAAGCGCGGGCCGAAGGCCTCGTCGTTGGGGCCGACGAGCGGGTTGAGGCCCATGAAATTGATGTGATCGGTGATGACCATCAGTTCGCTGACCTTGATGTGCGGGCGGAGGCTGCCCGCGGCATTGGAGAGGAACAGCGTCTCGACGCCCGCGGCCCGCACGGCCCGGATCATCGTTTTCAGCGGATAAGCGTCGCCGGTCTCGTAGAAATGCTTGCGGCCGTTAAGGACGATGACGGGCACCCCGTTGAGCAGGCCGGTGATCAGCTGGCCGGCATGGCCGGCGACGGTGAGCTCCGGAAAGCCGGGCAGATCCCGATAAGCCAGGCTGACCGGGTTCTGCACCTGGCGCGCGAGCCCGCCCAGCCCGGAGCCGAGGATGATGGCGATCTTAGGCCGCGCTCCCGCGAGTGCGGCGGTGATCTTGGCGGCGGACAGGCGGACGTTTTCGGCGTGGGACCCGGATTCGTTCATGGCCTGAAGCTGGAAGGAAAGCGTGAGGCACACAAGTCTGACGCGGTGGGGCGAAAT
>DATFUQ010000222.1:0-8888 GCA_035260745.1 Lacunisphaera sp.
CTACGAGGAGCAGAAGAAGCACGCGCACAGCAAGCCCGCCGCCGGCAAGATCAAGGAGATCGAGTTCACCGTCCGCATCGAGCAGCACGACTTCATCACCAAGGTCCGCCACGCCGAGGAGTTCCTCGACCACGGCAACAAGGTGAAACTCCGCCTCAAGTTCCGCGGCCGCGAGATGGCCCACACCGAGATGGGCTTCGAGGTCATGAAGCGGGCCCTCACCGAGCTCGAGACCATGGGCCACCCCGACGCCCCGCCCAAGTTGAACGGCAAGCAGATCAACGTCATGCTCTCGCCGCTGCCGGTCAACAAGCGCAAGCCCAAGTTCCACGTCCGCGAGCCCGCCCCGGTCCCGCCGCCCGCCGCGGGCTGAACGCCCCGATGCCATGGCGCGGCTCCCCGCACGCTGCCTGCTGTTCGTCTGCGCCACCCTGACGGCGTGCACCGCGCCGGCGCAACCACCTCCGCCCGTCCCGTCCGCCCCGCCGCCCGCGGCCAAGACGGAGCCGGCGCCGATTCGCGCCGCCCCCACGCGGCCGGCCCAGCTCTGGCCGTTCACCAAATTTCGCGGGACCGACTACGTTTCCGTGCGCGACATCGCCAAGCGCTACGGGCTCAAGGCGGCCTGGACCAAACCCGGGGCCATGATGACACTCAGCGATGCGCGCGGCGTGCGGATTGCCTTTGAAAAGGACCAGCCAGATTTCTACCTGGACGGCACCCGGGTTTTCCTCGGCGAGCTGACCTACCTCAGCGGAGACAGCCTGTGGGTGACCAAGCTGGATGTCATCAAGACCGTCGCGCCGCTCTTTCAGCCGGCCGATCACCTGGCGTTCCTGCCGGCGACCCCGCTGAAGATCATTGTCCTTGATCCCGGGCATGGCGGGACCGATCCGGGCAAACAAAACCTGCGGCTGAAGCTCGATGAGAAGGACATGGCACTCGATGTCGCACTGCGGCTGAAAAAAATTCTGGAAGAACATGGCTACCGCGTGGTCATGACCCGCACCACGGACAAGCGGTCGTCCAACAGCCCGGCCATAGACCTGCCCTGGCGCGCCGAGATCGCCAACAAGGAATCGGCGGACCTTTTCCTCAGCATCCATTTCAATGCGATCGACCACGACATGGATCGCGTCGTCGGCACCGAGACCTACGTCTTCACGCCCCAGTTCCAGGTCTCGACCCAACCGGAGAGGGACAAGACCATGATCAAGGAACAGTATCCCGGCAACCGGCACGATGTCGCCAACGTGGTGCTCGGCTACGCGCTGCACCACCGGTTGATCAGTGATCTCAAGACCTCCGATCGCGGCTACAAACGCTACCGACTCGCGGTGTTGCGGACCTTGAATTGCCCGGGCGTGCTCGTCGAGTGCGCCTACCTCTCCAACGACGCCGAGGCCCGGCGCGTCGCCACCCCCGAGTTCCGCCAGCAGATCGCCGAGGCCCTGGCCGCCGGCGTGCAGGATTACTCCGCGACACTCGCAGCATTGCGTCCGACCCCGCCGCCGGCTAAACCTCAGACTTCCCCATGAAACCTCTGCCGTTTACCCGCCGCTTTCTTTTGCCCCTCGTGCTGCTCGCGGCCGTCACGGTTCGCGGCTGGGACTACGAGGGCCACCGCATCGTCAACCAGCTGGCGCTCGCCTCGCTGCCGGCGGATTTTCCCGCGTTCGTGCGCGAGCCGGCCAATGCCGAGCGCATCGCCTTCCTTGCCGGCGAGCCCGACCGCTGGCGCAATGTGCCGGATGTGATTTTGAAACAAACCGGGGGCAGCTGGACCGACCATTTCTGCGACCTCGAGCAGCTGCCGGCCGCCGGGCTCGACCCCGCGAAGGTGACTTCCTTTCGCTACGACTTCATCCTGCAGTTTGCCGCCGGCCGTGCCACGCACGTGGAGAAGTTCCCCGCGATTGATCCCACGAAGGACGCCGACCACACCCGCGAGTGGCCCGGTTTCGCGCCGTGGGCCATCACCGAGTATTACGCCAAGTTGAAGTCGGGCTTTTCCTACCTGAAGGTCCTGGAGGAGCTGGGCACACCCGGGGAAATCGCCAACGCCCGGGCCAACATCCTCTATGTCATGGGCGTGATGGGCCACTATGTCGGCGATTGCGCCCAACCGCTGCACACCACCGTGCACCACAACGGCTGGGTGGGCGACAATCCGAACAGCTACACCGTGTGGACGGGCTTCCACAGCTGGATCGACGGCGGCTTCATCGCCAAGGCCGGGATCAATCTCGCCGGGGTCACACCCGGGGTCGTGCCGGCCCAGCCGATTGCGTTGGCAACCCAGCCCGATGGCCGCGACCCCATGTTCGTTGCGGTGATGAACTACCTCATCGAGCAGAACAAACTCGTCGAGCCGCTCTACGCGCTGGAGAAAAAGGGCGTGTTCAAGGCCGAGGTCGCGGCGACCAGCATCGAGGGTCAGGAATTCATCAAGGCCCGTTTGCTCACCGGCGGCGAGATGCTTGGCGCCATCTGGCTGACGGCCTGGAAGCAGGCGGCGCCCGACACCTACCTGCGCGCGCAGTTGCTCAAGCGGCAGGCCGCGGCCGCCCCGGCGAAGACCACGCCATGAACATCGCCACACTCGGCTGGATCGCCCTCGGCGGTGCGCTCGGCTCGGTGGGCCGGGCTTTGGTCGGCCTGTCGATCCAGGGTCGTTTCCCGTTGGCGACCATGGTGGTCAATGTCACGGGTTCCCTGCTCATCGGCTGGCTGATGGCCCGCCTGGGTCCGGCCGATACAGCCTCCGCCGCCTCGCTCCGCAGTTTTCTCGTGGTTGGCGTCTGCGGCGGCTTCACCACTTTCTCAGCCTTCAGCTGGCAGACGCTTGAACAGATGATGAAGGGGCAATGGGCCGCCGCCGTCGCCAACGTGCTGCTGTCCGTCGTCCTCTGCCTGCTCGCGACCTGGCTCGGCTTCCGGTTGGGCCGTGCATGAAACGGCATCTCCTCGCGTTCGGTCTGCTTGGCTGGACCGGCGGGCTCGCGGCCGCGGACCTGTCGGCCGTAGGCCCCGCAAAGGCTGAGGACCTTGCGGCGCGCGTCGTCATTCTTGCCAACTCCCGTCAATCCGAGTCGGTCCGGCTCGCCGAATTCTACGCGGAGCAGCGCGGCGTGCCCGCGGCGAACATTGTCGCGCTGCCGCTGCCCGAGGCCGAGAGCATCACCTGGCGCGAGTTCATCGACCAGGTTTACCAGCCCCTGCAGGACGAGCTGTACCGCCGCGGCTGGATTGAGGGCACGGCCACGAGCCTGCTCGACCGGCTCGGCCGCAAGCGTTACGCCCTGACCGGTCACCACCTGTCCTACCTCGTCGTCTGCCGCGGCGTGCCGTTGCGCATCTACAACGATCCCACGCTGCTCGACGAGCCGGCCGCGAAGAAAGTCGCCGCCCAGTTCAACAAGAACGAGGGCGCGGTGGACGCGGAGCTGAGCCTGCTGGCCCAAAGCGGCTGCGAGATCACCGCGATGGTCGCGAATCCGCTGTTCGCCAACGAACATCCTTCCTCGCTTGACACCGAGCTGGTGGTGAAGGTCTCGCGGCTCGACGGGCCGACCTGGGAGAGCGCGCGCCGGCTCGTCACCTCGGCGCTGGAAGGGGAGCGGACGGGCCTGCTCGGGCGCTACTACGTCGACCTCAAGGGCCCGCACCCGGACGGCGACCAGTGGCTCGAATCGGTGCTGACCCAGTTGCTGGACCTGGGCTTCGATGGCGACGTCGAGGGCACCGCGGGAAACTTTGAGCCCGCCGCACGCTTTGATGCGCCGGTGCTCTACTTCGGCTGGTATCGCGGTGACCTCAACGGGCCGTTCGCCACCGCGGGCTTCACCTTTCCGCCCGGGGCGGTGGTACTTCATATCCACAGCTACTCCGCCCAAACGCTCCACTCCGATACCCGGGGATGGTGCGGGCCATTGGTGGCGCGCGGAGTGACCGCGACGGTGGGCAATGTGTTTGAACCCTACCTGCCGCTCACGCACCGGCCCAACCTCCTGCTGCGCGCCCTGAGTCAGGGCAAAACCTTCGGTGAGGCCGCCTATTACGCGCTGCCGTCGCTGAGCTGGCAGGCGGTGGCCATCGGTGATCCGCTCTACCGTCCGTTCAAGGTTACGCTCGAAGACCAGGAGCGGTCGGCCGGCCGGCTGCCGCCCGCACTCGCCTCCTACGCGGTCATCCGCCGCGCCAACCTGCTCCTGCATCAGGGCCGGAACACCGAGGCGCTCGCCGTGCTGCGGACAGGGATGAGGCAGCAGCCGAGTCTGGCGCTGGGACTTTCGCTTGCGAAACTGGCGCTGGCTGGGAATGACCCCCAAACCGCCGTGACCGCGCTCGGGTTTGTACCCCTGCTGAAACAATTCCGGCCGGAGGACTGGCCGCTGACGCGCGAAGCCGCCGCGCTGCTCGCCGCGCAGGGCGCGAGGCCGGCCGCGTTGCAGGTTTATGCGACGCTGGCCCGGGCTCAGGCGCCGACGCCCGGCGCGCACAAGGCGCTGCTCATCGAGGCGCGCAACACCGCCGATGCAGCGGGCAACCTGCCGCTCTCGCTCGATTTTGCCCGGCAGCTCAATGAGCTGAGCGCGCCGCCGGCGAAATGAGTGGTTTTTGTAGGAGCCTGCTTGCAGGCGATAATTCTACATCGCGTGCGAGCACGCTCCTACAACCAAGGCCAACTTGTCGTCAGAGCTTCTCGACGATCTTGTCGGCCAGCCCGTAGGCGATGGCTTCCTCGGCGTTCAGGTAGAAGTCGCGGTCGGAATCCTTGGCGACCTTGTCGAACGACTGGCCCGAGGCCGTGGCGAGAATCTGGTTCAACTCGGTGCGCAGTTTCTCCATTTCCTTCGCCTGAATGTTGATGTCGGAGGCGGGGCCGACCATCCGGCCGGTGATCAGGGGCTGGTGGATGAGCACGCGCGCGTGCGGGAAGATCAGGCGGCGGCCCTTCTTGGCCGCGCAGAGCAGGATCGAGCCCATCGAGGCGGCCATGCCGGTGACCACGATCGTGACAGGCGAGGTGATGAGCTTGATGGTGTCGTAGACCGCCATGCCGGCCGTGATGGAGCCGCCGGGCGTGTTCATGTAGAAGGTGATCTCCTTGCCGGGCCCGGTGGTCTCGAGGTAGAGCAGTTTTTCCGTCAAATCCTTGGCCGTCACGTCGGTCACCTCGCCCCAGAGGAAAATCTTCCGCTGCTCCAGGAATTTTTTCTGGATCATGGCGCCGACCGGCGTGGGGGTGGGCGTGGCGGCGGTCTCCTCGCGCTCGTCGTCATCCTCATCGGCGAGGCGGGGCGTGACCGGGTTCTGGTATTCGCGGGTAAGATTGTGGGCGGACATAGGGCCGAAACGTGCACCGGTTGGCCGGTTTTGCGAGTAGTTTTTGTCCACCGGGGTTGCTCCGCCCGATCGCGGCCTCTTCCCGGGCAGGCAGTGGGTCTCGTGCCGTTGCTGGTGCCCTGGCGTGCGGATTCCCACGGCTCAATTCGGGGTTTCCATCGACGCAGCGGTATGTTTGGCTCCGCCCATGCGCCCCGCTCATGCCACCCTGCTGGTTTTCTTCCTCGCCTCGACCGCCGCCCTGTTTGCCGCTGATCCGGTCCCGGGCAAACAAGTTGAACAATCGTTCGCCACATCGGACGGTGGCAGCATGCCTTATCTGCTTTACCTGCCGGAGAACTATTCGGCCACCAGCGACAAGGTGCCGGTGATTCTCTTTCTGCATGGCCGGGGTGAAAGCTACGGCCCGCTCAGCCTCGTCGCGAAATGGGGCCCGCCGTGCCGGCTGGCGGCCGGGGAGCAGATGCATTATCTTGTGGTCTCGCCACAGTGCCCGAAGGAATCGTCCTGGGACAAGGCCGACCAGCAGGCCCGGCTGCTCGAGTTGCTGGCCCTCATCAAGAAGACCTGTCACGTCGACGAGGACCGGATTTATCTGACGGGCATGAGCATGGGCGGATATGGCTCATGGCGGCTGGCGGCGGATCATCCGGAAATGTTCGCCGCGATGGTACCGGTCTGTGGCGGCGGCACTCCCGCGGACGCCGGCAGGCTCATCAAGCTGCCGATTTGGGCCTGGCATGGCACGGACGACCCCGCGGTGCCATTCGCGCAGTCCGTGGGGATGGTGGAGGCCATCAAGGCCGCCGGCGGCACCAGGGTCCGCTTCACCAGCCTCGAATACATCGGGCACTTTTCCTGGCAGGCGGCCTATTCGTCGAACGATCTCTATGCCTGGCTCGACCAGCAAAAGGCCTCGCTGAACAAGTAAGCGGTCGCGCGCCGGGCGGCGGGCCGTCTCACTTCGCGGGCTTCGCGTTCCAGATTTCGAGCATGTCGGGCGACCCCTGCGCGCGGACGCCGTTGTCGTTGAGGATCTCGTCCGTGGCCGCGAGGAGCTCCTTGCGGGAAAACACCGGCGATTCGCTGCCGCGGTGCTCGAACTCGAAGACGACGTATTCGTCCTTCAGGTCCCGCAGCACCGTGACGAGATGGGCGAGGTTCTTGATGGGCGTGCCGTTGACGGAGGCGAGCACGCTGGCGGAGGGATTGCCGTAACCCTTGGCGAGCTTGTGGGGAAAGAAGGGCGAGGCCACCACCACGAGTTCCTCGTCGTCAAAGGCCGGCCGGTCGCCGCGCCGGGCCACCAGCGGGCTCTGGATGAAGCTGAACGCGCTCATCAGGCTGGCATTGTTGCTAAGGAAGGAAAGAAAGGGGAGGGTGACCTTGGTGAAGACCAGCGGCCCATAGACGAAGTAGGCCGGGTATTCGCCCTTGATGTCGGGAATCAACAGCGGCCGGTCGGGTGCGACGGGCAGCTCCAGCTTCATCTCCTTGCCGGCCCGGACAAGCGTCAACGGCACCTTGCCCTCGTGGACGATCTTCTGGATCAGATAGGTGTAGTGCACCCGCAGGTTGGTCCCGAGCTTGATCATGCCCTGGTCATCGATCGGCGTGTCGCCGATCCGCGTGATGACGTCCCACTGTCTGAGCGGATACTTGGGATCGGTGCTGTCCGGCCGGTGAATCACGACGCCCTCGGTGGCCTTGTCGAGCCTGAGGTAGGCGCGCAGGGCCGGGTTCTCGAGGGTCTGCCGCTCGTCGAACATGGCGGGCTTGCCATCGTAACGGCCGTCGGCGATGTCGGCGAGAAAGAGCTCGATCTCCTCGTTGGGGATGATGTAGCCGATGTTGTCGCCGCCGCCCAGCCGGCTGAAGGCCACGCCGATCATCTTGTCACTCACGAACGCCGGGCCGCCGCTGTTGCCGGGGTTGATGGCGGCGTCGATCTGGATGCGCAGGCCGGAGACGGGGTAATTGTAGGAGGCGAACTCGATGCGGGAGACGATGCCCTTGGTGATGGACAGGGTGGTGCCGCCGGTGGGGAAGCCGTAGGCGAGGACGGTGTCCTTGATCTCGGGCAGGATGCCTGCGCGGGGCACGGGGGCGTGGGTGTCGAAGAACGTCTCGTCGTCGAGCTTGAGCACGGCCAGGTCAATGCCCGGCGCGATGGCGACGACCGTCGCGGAGATCTTGTCGCCGGCCTGGTTGGCCTGGATGAGGATCTGGCTCGCATAGAGCACCACGTGGGCGTTGGTGAGGATGCGCTTGCCCTCGATGACCACGCCGGAGCCGGTGTATTCGGCCGGAGCCTGCTTGGTCCACGGCCGGTAGGGGTCGGGGTAGCGCACGGTGGAGAAGATTTTCACCACGGAGTTCTCCACGATGCCGGGATTGGCCGGTGAGGCCGCCGCGGGCGGGGCGGAGGGTGTGGCGGTCGGCGCTTGGGCGATGAGCCGGCTGGCGACGCAAAGAGTGGCGAGCAACAGCGCGGCAGGCGCGCGAAAGGGGCGGGTGAGGTAAATCATGCGCACGGCAAGAGCTACGCAAGCCGCGGCAGCGGGCAAGACTGGATTGCGCCGCTTCCGCCCCGGGCGCGCCTAATACCGCACCTTGTCCGTCTTCTTGGCCCAGGTCTTGAATGTCGCCTGCGCGGCGTCGCGCAGCAGCGGGCTCATCCTGATGGCGCGCTTGTCCGGCGGCAGCGGCACTTGTTGGTAGATGAAATCGTCGTCGAAGCCGATGGCCGCGGCGTCTCCGCGGGTGTTGCCGTAATAGACCGTCGGGATGCGCGCCCAATAGATGGCGGACAGGCACATCGGGCACGGTTCGCAACTGGTGTAGAGTTCGCAATCCGTCAGCTGGAAGGTCTCCAGGTTGGCGCAGGCGTCGCGGATGGCGACCACCTCGGCGTGCGCGGTCGGGTCGTTGGTCGACGTCACCCGGTTGTGACCGCGGCCGACGACCCGGCCCGCGCGGACGATGACGCAGCCAAACGGACCGCCGCGGCCGGATTGCATGCCCTCCTCGGCGAGCCTGATGGCTTCCTGCATGAAAGTTTCGTGACTCATGTTGGCCGGCTCCAGCAATAGTATGGTGCTGACAGGTGACAACGAGTAACTTACTTTTCGCTCCTCAGACATGAAACACCCCACCATTGAGGGCTTGGAGATCCGCGGGCCCCTGAACCCCGGCTACGCGGATGTCCTCACGCCCGAGGCCTGTCGTTTCCTGGCCGGCCTGCTGGAAAAATTCTCGCCGCGCCGGGCGGAGCTGCTGGCCAGGCGCGTCGAGCGCCAGCGGGCCATTGATGCCGGCCAGATGCCGGATTTTCTCCCGGAGACCGCCGCCATCCGCGCCGGCGACTGGCGCGTGCCCCCGCCACCACCCGACCTGCTCGACCGTCGCACGGAGATCACCGGCCCGGTCGACCGCAAGATGGCCATCAACGCCCTCAACTCCGGGGCGCAGTGCTGGATGGCCGACTTCGAGGACGCCAACTCGCCCACCTGGGAGAACTGCCTCGAGGGCCAGATCAA